>NZ_JBIIAY010000222.1:0-3645 GCF_044239655.1 Brevundimonas sp. | reverse complement strand
AAGAGATTGGCGAAGCTGTTGGAATCCTCCACGGCTTGAGTAAGCATTTTAAAATCGGCTTCGACGGTCATGGTCGGAATATCATGTCGCACAAGATTGTAGGATCGCGCGATCAGGGCTCGCAGCACTTTGGGATTGACGTCGTTCAACACAGGATTGGCGGCAAAAGCATTAAACACCCAGCCGAAGTCAGCAGCTTCAATCAGTTTTACCCGGATACTGCGGTCCTCGTCGGTGGCGATGACCTTCTCACGCGCAGGATTGCTGTCTGGCCCAACATCATGGTTCCATTCCAGAATATAGACGTTCGGAATAACTCCGCCTTTGACTGGCAGCGCCTCGTCAATGTCCGAAAGGATCGACTTGATGTTGGGATCGGACGCACTGTAGCCGATAAAAAGAACGGGATGTTCGTTGAAGAAGGTGAGAAGCTTGGCGCTAAGGAACTTCTTCTTTTTCGCAAATTGATCGTAGTCGGCCTGAGTGAACACGATGCTATCATGGTCTTCGATCGATCCGTGAATTTTGTATACCTCGCCTACGGATAGCTGTTGGCCGCGAAGTATCTGCTGGCCCACAATCGGTTCGTGGTCGGGAAACACCATTTCGATCATCTGGTCATAATTGGTGGTTATGATTGCGTGAGGCTTGATTTTGCACAGTGCCTCGATCTCGGACTTGTGTTCGTCGGCGCCTAAATCGGCAAGCGATTGAGGCGTTAAGCTGCTCAGATGTGCAGCAATCTTGAATTTGAGATAGGCTTGAGAATCCACATCCTCGCCGAACATGGTTTCTGGGAACTCGTTATGTCCGGCGTCCCATGCCCATTCCTGATAGAGGCGGGCGAATTCGTCACCGATCCTCATCGGCGTCTTAAGCGACTGTTTGTAGAAGCCAAGACCCTTATCAATGGCTGAACACTCCGACGCTAGGTGGCTCAACAGCTCGTCCCAGCTAGGAGCGTTCATGTAGCGACGAGGCAAGCCAGAACCGATGAACAGGATGGGCTGGCAACCCATCGATTTGACGGTCTCCGTGACGTCCTCGCTGATCTCCTCTACGTAACGGTCATACCGCGTCACCTGATTGTTGTCCGCCACAATGCCTCCATGCTAACTGTCTCTCGATTATCGATCGCTAGATATCGTCTCCAGCGTCTTGGCCAAGCGTTTGACGGGGAAAACCAGAAAACCTTTAACACCGCTGCGCGTTACCGGATAGCCATGCTTGCTTCACTAAGCATAAATGATATGCTTGCTGTAGTAAGCATGAGGATTCGCATGAGCAGGCAAAGCAAAGGGGGCACGATTGCGGCCCAGCGGCTGTCACCAGAAGCGCGGAAGGCTAGGGCTGTCGCTGGAGCGCAGGCACGATGGGCGAAAGCTGATCCTACGCGGGAAGAATTACCGAAGGCTATCTGTGGGTCCCACGATAAGCCAATCGTGATCGGGGATATTTCGATCCCCTGCTATGTATTAGAAGATGAGACGCGCGTTCTCACTGTCTCCGGCCTTTCCGAAGGCATTGGACTGGCTCGCGGCGGATCAATGGTTGCGGGCATGAATCGGCTTGAGCTTTTTGTGTCCAGAAAGCTGCTTAAGCCATTCGTTTCCAATGAGCTAACTGACCGAATCCATAACCCTTTGGTTTTTATTACCACAAGCGGTGGCAAGGCGTATGGCTATCCGGCTGAAATCCTTGTCGAGCTGTGCGAAGCTATCTTGGCAGCACGTCAAGCTGGTGTTCTCCAGAAGCAGCAGCTTCGGTTCGCGCAGCAATGCGAAATCCTAACACGTGGCCTCGCCCGTGTTGGCATCGTTGGCTTGGTCGATGAGGTGACTGGCTACCAGCAGATACGCGCCAAGAATGCCCTTGAAACTATCCTTAATCAATGGCTGGCCAAGGAATTGCAGCCTTGGCGCAAGCAGTTCCCTGACGAGTATTATAAGCGAATTTTCGAGCTTAATGGCTGGCCGTATGATCCGGGTTCGGTCAAACGCCCCGGTGTCATAGGCTTGTGGACCAATGATATTATCTATGGTCGCCTTGGCCCCGGTCTTAAGGAGCAGTTGGAAGATTACGCCGGCCGCGATGATGAAGGGAAGTTAAGGCACCACCTCCATCGCTATCTGACGACCGGGCATGGCATTCCAGAGCTTCAGACGCATCTTGCGGGCGTAGTTGCCTTGATGCGCGCATCCACAAACTGGAAGCAGTTCAAGGAAATGCTCCAGCGCGCTTATCCGAAGCCGAAAACAACGCTGAGTATGGCATTTGATGATCTTGAGCAAATCGGATGAACAAATGCCGTAGCGATCTCGCAACGGCTCTTGTTTAAAGACTGCTCAATTCTGATTATCGACTAGCTTAAAAGTCAATTTATCACGCTTGACGGAGCTGGCAACTCCTTTGAGGAATTCTTCAGATTTTTCGGATAGTTCCGCTATCATCGTCGCGGGAGCAATGGCAACGACTGTTTCTAGTTCCTTCCCCACACGGGTATAGCTAAGGTTATGGAGTCCAATCGTGTCACCCTGTGCAGTCACATCGTAGAGGCGGCCCATCAGTTTGATTCTCACCGAGACGGGTGGCACGACACTCTTAGCTGCAATGTAGATTCCATGCTCGATGAGGCCCGCATCAATCAAACGATCCGCCTCTTCGCTGCTGAGGAGTCGGCAGTCGTGATACCTAGACACCCCTAAGAAGTCGGGCCAGGTGAGGATTGTGCTCCAGGCCCGCTTAATCCAGACGAACTTCTCGAAGGCTCTCACATCTTCGGACTCAAGGTTTTTCACACAATCCAGGAGCCTTAGGCTGAATTGCCCATCGCGGGCTTGCCGAGTTAGTATCGCTGACCAAACCTGCTGGAGTTCTGAATGCGATACGCTTCTGGCGCCGTCCATGAAGCGGGCGAACCAGCCGTTATCGAACGGCTTCGTCGCCTCGTCGAGAGACGGTGAGGTCAATGCAAGACTGGCCTCTATGATGTTCTCAAGATTCATCTGCTCTTGGACTGCCGTTGCGACCACGCGGTGAGCAGCCCGCTTTTGAATTTGGAATTCGATTTCGTCAGCGCCGAGTCTGGTAATGGCGTTCGCTTTTGACTGCGCGTCCGCTAGCACAATAATCTCATGCGCCTTTGCCTCCGCTTCGCTACGGATAGCTCGCGGACGGTAGAGGGCCCCCGTCGCTCGGGTGAAAGCCTCAACAATTTGTGTTGCGATTTTGCCTAATCCAGCAACGTCGCTGATTAGCGATCCGCTGTTTGTATCTGCATTTTCGTTCAACACTTACTCCAGCCCCGTCCGAACCACTTCCAAAGTAGGTAGCAGTGAAAGTGTGTACGGGGAAGCTGGGATGACCGGAACTGCCGTTGGCGGTAATTCCAATTCAGCTGTTAGTGAAAGACCCGACTAGGGTCAAAATGAACTGCAATTTTTACCTATAACTGATTGAAAATTATAAGAAATCGTGGGATTGGTTGGTTTGTGATGCAAGGGTGAAACGTAAGAAAAACCCTTTAATATCAATGATTTATTTGAAGAAATGTTCTTCGTAATGCGGGGGTCACAGGTTCGAGTCCTGTAAGCGGCACCAGTCCTTTGAGAAGGCAATCCTACAGCACTGGACGAAATGGCTTCC
>NZ_JBIIAY010000255.1:0-3658 GCF_044239655.1 Brevundimonas sp. | reverse complement strand
TTGAAATAGACCGCGTCCGGGTCCAGACCGACGCGATCCCGGACCTTGCGCGCGTGCTTCAAAAGCCGCTTCTTCAGACCGGCCTCGGAGTCCGTCTTGCCGATATAGACGCGGTCAAGTCGGTCGCCGCGCTTTAGGAACAGCTGGTAGACGCCTTGCACCTCTGGCAGATGGGCCAGGGCCTCCGCCGTGAGGAGCGTCGGCGAGACCTCGTCCAGAGCATCGATCAAGCGCTTTAGAAGCGCCTCCGGCAGATCGAACTCGAACTCGTCATAGCCGGGAACGGAGCTCACGCCGCGAACCTCAACCGCCGCGCCACGTCCTTGCCGACCATCTCCGCCAGCCGCACTGGCACCGCGTTCCCCAGCTGCCGCATCGTCTCCGACCACGACCCGTGGAACACATAGTCGTCGGGAAAGGTCTGCAACCGCGCGCTCTCGCGCACCGTGAAATATCGGACCTCGCCGCCGGGCTTCCTCAGCATGTTCTCGCCGCCCGGCACCCCGTGCACCCCGGCCTTCAGCGTCTTCGCCGGCTCGTCCAACGGACTGCCCGTATGCCCCGGATAGCTGCGCGCCCCCGGCTGCTGGCGATGGTTCGCCACTGCCCGCGCCTTCGCCAGATCAGCCTCGGGATCAGGCAGGTCGTGGATCGCATCCCGCACCGTCTGCCACGCACTGCCGACCGGCCGCGCATCCATCCGCGCCGCCCGGGCCGACAGCCTCTCGTTCTCCGGCCGATCCTTTCGGGCCACCTGATGCCGGTCCCAGTACGACCCGTCGCGATACTGATCCCAGACCAGGGCCTCGGCCGAATGGGTGTTGATCGGAAACGACCATTCCAGGTCCAGGTCGTCGCGGAAGCCGACGAACAGCACCCGCTCGCGCTTCTGCGGCACGCCGTGGTTGGCGGCGTTCAGCAACCGCGTCACCAGCCGATAGTTCAGCCCGCCCTTCGCCCCCGACGTATGGTGCTGCTCCAGCCGGGCCAGATGATCCATCCAGTCCTCGTCCGGCCGCGCCGTCACCTCGGGATGACGCATCTGCATCTGGATGTACTCGAAATAGTTCTGGAAACTGGCCCGCGTCAGCCCCTTCACATTCTCGAACACGAACACCTTGGGCTTGGCCTCACGCACCGCGCGGATCGCCTGGGGGAACATGTCCCGCGCGTCGTCATAGGCCTTGTGCTTTCCGCCCATGGAGAAGGGCTGGCACGGCGGCCCGCCCGAGATCAGGTCCAGCTTGCCTTCGTGCACGCCGAAATCGAACGTCCGCACGTCGCCCTGTTCCAGCGGCCAGTGGGCCACGACCGAGCTGGCCCGCCCCTGGTTCTCGCGGATGGTGTCACAGCAATAGACGTCGCGCTCGACCACCTGAACCGGATGGAATCCCGCCCGGTGCAGGCCGATGCCCAGGCCGCCGGCGCCGGCGAACAGTTCGATGGATTGCAGGGTCGCGCAGCTCATGCGTCCAAGAATGTTCTTATTCTGTTCGAAAGTGAAGCTGCGTTGTGCAGCTCGCATTCCCAGATCGTCATCACGTCCCACCCCGCCTCGGCCAGGGCCGCCTCTTTACGGAGATCGCGCGCGCGATTCCCCTCCAGCGTGGACCCCTAATAGTCCTGCCGCGATTTGGGCATCTGCGCCAGACGACAGTCCGGATCGGGATGCAGGTGCCAGAAACAGCCGTGCACGAAGATCACCTTTCGCCGTCCAGGAAAGACGAGGTCGGGCGTGCCGGGCAGGTCGCGGCGATGCAGGCGAAAGCGGTAGTCGAGACCGTGGATCAGGCGGCGGACGGTAAGCTCGGGACCGGTGTTATTGCCGCGCACGCGAGACATGCGTTCGGAGCGTTGAGCCGCCGTCAGCGGATCTGACACCCGAAGTTGCCTATGTTCCAAGCCACCACGAGATTGGCACCTTGCGACTGTCCCGCTGCGCGATCAACAATGTTTGCCCCGGTTGCGCTGCGGGGATGGCGTTACGAATGTCTTCTATGGTCGGTTTGACCTTGAGTGCACGGCTCTGGCCGGCAGCAAGGAGTCTGAATTTCCCGCTCTCCTCGTCGACCATGAACAAGCGAACGTTAGCGCGCCACTTCACGTCGTCATCTCTCCACTCTGTCCAATGGGCCAATGCTCGGCGCGTTGAGGACGTAAGAGCGAGATCGATACAAGCGCCCAAGGCAATCAACTGGTCTGCGAGATGTTGGGTATCGTTCGTCGTGGGCGCATAACCGGCCACGTGTGCGCTTCTATGACGTCTTGTTGCCAGAGACTTCAACAGCTCTTCGATCGAAGGAACGCCATATCCTATGGCCGCTGCAATCTGCCTGAACTCGTTCCAACAATCTTTCACACCGAATGCTGCCATCATCTCCTTAACTGATGATACCGAAACATTCCCAGTATAATCTCCCGCTATATGCCGTGAGAAATTGTATACCGGACCGCCTGTTTGACCAAGCAAAGAAATCTCAGATGCAATTTCTCCATTATAATCTTCACCCTGCCTCTTGAGCATTTGCGCATATTTTTGAAGATTTGAAACGGCACCGAACAAAGCTGCATCGCGAAACTTTGCAGGAAAATCGTCGTAAGAACCCGACCAATTTCCAAGCTGCGAAACCACCTCTACGCAGCGTGCTCGAATAAAAGTCTCGAGCGCAATAAAAGCGGCAATGAGGATGCCGCGACGTAGCACAATGATAGCAGGTGGGTCGACGGCTCCACCCGAGCCGGTAGCTAGCGGATCAAGCGCCAACGCGCCTCGGATGCCGGCGACGTCACCCAAAAATCGCTGCCGAGCGGCGCTCACCTACTTGGGGTCCAAAAGCCCTAATATCCGCTCAGTCCTAAGCCGAATTCGTGCCGGTGTGTTCGTCCCCAGACGGACTGCTTCTTCAAATTCGGAGTCGTCTTCAAACAACTTTTTCGTTGCTGATTTGATTGCACCTTTTCTCGATTTTGCCGTCTCAAACTTTGCATCCGTGAGTTCGGAGACGGCCATCATCTGGGCGTCATACATGCCAGCCAAGGCCTGCTGCCTCCAAGCCTTCCCGTCCCATCGTTGAAAGGATTGTTCACCCCAAATGGCATGGACCCGATCAATGGAAGTAGAAAAGCGTTGAGCGATTGTCGCAAAATAAGCCGCGCCCTTGGACCTGTTATCCAGCATAAACTGATCCATCGATTTGACAAAGCTACCGGAGAACGTCTTCCAGCGATCCACCAAGGTGAAAAACCTAAGAACAAACTCCGCATCATCCATCTGCTGAAATGCGGAAGATGTTGTGCTGTCTATTTTCAAGGCGCGCTTTAGCAGTTCATTTTGGGCGCAGTTATAGATCGTATCGTTCAGCTCGCCCCTGAAAGCCACATTCCTTATCTCTTGATTGTTTAGCTTTATACCGCCTCGGTTGAGGCGAATGAAAACTTCGTATTTCAGTTCCGGATCAGACTGCTTTAGGAGTGTCACAACCCGAATATATGGCCGTACCTTCAGCGCCCCTCGCAAGGCTTGAGGAAGATTCTTGAATTTGGCTCCCAGTATGCTGCTAAATGTTTCGATCTTTGTGAGCGAAAAAGAGTTGTTAAGAAAATCGTGGATTGCGGTGATGCGTTGCTTTCCGTCTATAATAGAATAGACACCATAATC
>NZ_JBIIAY010000256.1:0-3690 GCF_044239655.1 Brevundimonas sp. | reverse complement strand
CTGCCCTGCCCTGCGTCACCCCACCCCCTATGGGGCGCGGTTGGCGGTTGGGTAAGCAGAAGGGGCTTCCTAGATTGGCGGCGCTTTATTAACATCTCGCGCACACAGTTAAACAATCCAATCCTGACCAAGCTCTGCGACCCGTGAAGCAGTTACTCACCAGTAACTTACTGACCAGTAACCTACTCATCAGTAACCTACTGAGCGGTAACTTAGACCCCTAGAATTGTCGACAAATAGACAATCATTTCGTTACCAAATTGTTATAAAGAAATGCTCAAATGGACTTGCGCTATACCGTAGAGTCCTGTACTTTGCTCCTATCAGCTTGAAATGGTCGAGCTGAACGAACCGCAAAGGGGCAACACAATGACTCGCAAAGACTATGAAATCATCGCAAGTGTACTTAGCAACTCTGATGAAGTAATCGACCAAGACGCGATTGACGCACTTGCTGAAATGTTTGCAGATAAGCTGGAGCGATACAATCCAAACTTCAAGCGCGACATCTTTATCATCAAGGCAACCAACACAACACAACGACGCAAAGAGTTCTTGGAGCTCTTGAATAACTAGTCCGAAACGCCTTCGGGCGTCTGACCGTCACGCGGTCACTGATGAGGACAACTACTACCGAAAGGCAAGAAAATGAACTACGACGAGACGATGAGAATGGCAAAGCAATTACAAGATGAGTGTCTGAAGGCGTACAATCAGGGAGTGAAGGAAGCAATCACCAAGTTGGAAGCAGAAGCAACCGAAGCAGGCAAAGAGTTAGAAGAGAGGCAGGCAAATGAAGAGGCAAACGACTTCGGGGACGCAATGGAGTCAATGGAGCGCAGTTACGCTGAGGGCTTCTCTGACGCCCTAGAAATGGCAATCCGTATCCTGAAGGAAGGCAAGTAATGGAGCTAACACTTCAGGAAGTCAAAGACCTGTACTCCGCCGTCACCTTTGATACTCAGGGAACTCACGGCGACCAAAGAAGCGAAAGACTGGAAGCACTGTACGAGAAGCTGAAGAAGGAACTCAAAGAGAGGGAGGGCAAGTAAGACCGAAACGCCGAGAGGCGTCCAGTCGTGAGGCGACTGCTGATGAGGTCAATTTTTGATCGATTTTGCTATGAGAGAGAGGGCGAGAGATGAGTTACACAATCGAGGCAACGGGGCTAGACGGCTGGATGTCGTTTCGCTATCAGTACAAGGTGGACGCGTCCGACTTCTTCGGATACGCTGAAACACAAGAAGAAGCAGAGGCAATTATCGAGAAGGCAGGTGCAAAATGAGAACGCTAACCAAAGAGAGTTACTACACCACTTGCGAAGGGTGCGAAGCGGTTTGCGAGGGAGTGGGCGAGTTGGACAAGGAGTCAGGCGACCTGTACGGCTTGGTCTGCCCTAACTGCGGTGAGTTCGACGTATTGAACTGGGCAAGTGAAGAAGAAGAGGGTGACGAGTAATGAAAGAGTGCGGACTGTACGAGTGTTACGAGCAGGTAGTTGAAGGCTCAATGTTTTGCCAGTACCATCGACCAATCAAACCAATGAAGGAAGGCGAGTAAAATGGATACAGATACAAAGACAGACAACAGAACAGAGGGAGCTTTAGCGTGGGCGAGTGAGAACGCGCCGACCTACTGCGAGGCAGTGGAGACGCTTTACTCTTGGGCGAGTAACTACGAGGACTACGCCCCGTTTCGTAAGTTCCTAGACCTTATCGGTTACGCAGACACCGCCTACGGCGACGACTCCATAATCTTTGGCGATTGGAAACGCCCTGCCTCATCACTTGGATACGTTGAGCTTGGCTATCTTGCAGACGCTTTGAGTGAGTACGCTAACCGACCACTGGACGTGGACAAGTGGGTTATGGAATTGTTGGAGATTGAAAGCGAGCACGGGCGATGAAGCTAACCAAACGAGGCAAGAGGGTCAGGGCAGTTCTTATCGTTGCAGGGTTAGCGATGATCTACTGGGCAAGTGGTCACGTGTGGTGGACGGGCTCAGATTATTGTGTTGGTCAAATGGTGGAATGTTTTAAGTAATAACGGTATAGTAAGGTAGTGGTACGCCACCCACTCCTCCCCTCTGTTCGGTAGCAGAGGGGGCGGGTGAGAGGTAGACCAACCTCAACAACGAGAGAGAAGGCAAGCAAATGAAAACTTATGTGTATGTAGTGGAACAGATTATCTCTATCAAAGCGAACTCTGAACAGGAAGCAGAAGGTTTATTGCCTATGTATCCAACAGGCTTTGAAGGGCAAGCACACTATGTAAGAGAAGAGACAGTCGAACTATTAAGAGAAGAAGAGGGCGAGTAATGACTATCGAACATCACTTTATTTTGAAATACACCAGTGAGAACGGCTGGGAGCTGGACTACGACAGTGAGGAAGTGCGCTTCCCTGACGGCACTGTATTCAATGATGAAACTAACGAGTGGTCTAGCGGATACGCTGGCGACGGTGAGTTTATAGATAACGACGACATTATCGGTGATCAATTAGCGAAGGCTATTAATCAGATGAACGGGGACGACTAATGAATAAGCAAGATATACTCACGGTAATAGATAGCACCGCTAACTTTAACGCCTTCATTGAAGGTATAGATACTCTTAGCGGTCAAGCTCTAGGTCTAGTCATAGATGTAGCAGGGGTGGATGGCGAAGACTGGACTGATGAAGAGTGCTTGGAAACTATTAAGGAAATCGTGGACTTAACTAATGCCTACCGTAATACCCATAGTTGGAATGACTAATGGTAGTAATCTGCGAGTATGAAGGGTGCGAGGCGGAGAATGAGGACTATGAAAACTACAACGGGACTTACTGGTTTCGTTGCCACAAATGCGGATGGGACAACGAGGTTGTCCATTCCCCTTGGAAATGAGGAGTAAGTGAGCAAGTGCAGAGTATGTAATACAGACCTATCAGCAGAAGGCATAAAGGATTTAATTCCCCTATGCCACGCCTGCTATGTGCAAGAGAACGACCAAGTGGAAAGATACCTACAAGAGCTAAAGGAAATGGGCAAATGACCGAGCCAACAAAAGAATACTGGCAAGCAAAGGCAGATCTATGTAAAGCTACTGCCTTGCAACAACTAGAGGACTTAAACTCATACGAGGCTATGCGTAACCTAGAGCGTATGGTGTATGCGCTTAGCCGAGTAGGTATCACGAACGAGAGAGAGGGCAAGTAATGAAGACAGTAGATGAAATTAAGTATGAAATAAACTTTATCGAGAGTGAGCTAGTCAATAAGGACTTTACCTACCTATCGGTAGATGAATTACAGGTATGGCTAAAGGCATTAAACTGGACACTAGAGGAAAGGTTGGTGTGGTAATGATTAGTAATGAGTTATTAGTAGAGGCATTATGGATAGCCAAAGATAACTTTGACTATGACGGAGAGTACGAAAAAGCTAAAGAGGTAGAGTCACATATAAACGAACTGGAGGGCGAGCAATGAGTGAAGTAACCTACTGTGAGGTTTGCTTGACGAACTTTACAGATGATGACGATTTTAACTATAGGTTTGACTATCCAGTCTGCCTATCCTGCGCCAATAAGATGGAGGTTCTAGTATGAGTGAAGTAATAGCCTTTCACCCGAAGACATCACCCCTATTCACCTTCTATGAGGTGGTAGAGGGAGAGGGCAACGCTGTATGGGGCGGTAACGACCCGATA
>NZ_JBIIAY010000081.1:0-14285 GCF_044239655.1 Brevundimonas sp. | reverse complement strand
CAATCCCCGCCGCCTGCACTCGTCACTGGGCTACATCAGCCCCGCCGAGGCCGAACGCAGAGCGGCTTAACCCCGTCCACTTTTGCGGGGGAAGATCAACATCGACTTCGAGCAGCACGGTGGCTGCCAAGCTCTCACCCCTCGCTCACTAGCACTACTCACTCCCTACCGCCGCTTCCGCTTCTGCATGACGAAGCCGATGACCTTGGCGGCGGCTTCGAAATGTTCGCGCGGGATGGTCTCGTCGATGTCTACGGCGGCGTAGAGGGCGCGGGCCAGGGGGACGTTCTCGACGATGGGCACCTTGTGCTCACGGGCCACCTCGCGGATGCGCAGGGCGACGGCGTCGACACCCTTGGCCACGCAGACGGGGGCGGCGTCGCCGTCCTCGTAGCGCAGGGCGACCGAATAGTGGGTCGGGTTGGTGACGATGACCGTGGCGGTGGGCACGTTCTGCATCATCCGCTGGCGGCTTTTCTGCATGCGGATCTGCTTGAGCTTGGCCTTGACGTGCGGGTCGCCCTCCGAGTTCTTGTACTCTTCCTTGACCTCTTCCTTGGACATCCGCATCCGCTTGGCGAAGCGCATCTTCTGCCAGATGAAGTCGCCGCTGGCCGTCAGGCCCAGGAAGACAAGGGCCGACATCATCAGGGCGATCATCATGTCGCGCGCCAAGGGCAGGATGGTCGCCGGGCTCATGGCGGCCATCATCTCGAACTCGCGCATATGGGGCTTGAGCACCATCCAGCAGATCACGCCGACGGCGACGAGCTTGAGCAGGGTCTGGCCGAACTGCATCAGGCCGTCGGGACCATAGATCCGCTTGAACCCGGCCATGGGACTGACCTTCTCCCATTTCGGCTTCATCTTCTCGCCACTGAAGATCAGACCGCCGCTCTGGGCCACATTGCCGCCGACGCCGCCGATGATGGTGGCCAGCATCACGGCCCCCAGGAAGGGCGCGACGATCCAGAGGGCATGCATGCCGATCTCCAGGCCACCGCCCGCGTCCAGACCGCCGATCATGGCGTGGGGCGAGGCGATGAAGGGCAGGAACCCTTCGGCCATGGTGGTGGCGAAGTATGATCCGCCGAACACGATGACGGCGCAGGCGCCCATCAGGCTGAGGGCCTGGGCAACGTCGGGCGACTTGGCGACGTCGCCCTTCTTTCGCGCCTCCTCGAGTTTCTGAGGAGAGGCTTCTTCTGTCTTGGACTCGGGATCGGCACCTTCAGCCACCGACGCCTCCCGCGCCCGCGGCGAACACGCGGGCAACCGCGCGGTACCGATCGATGAACACCGTGCCCATCACCCCCAGCGACAGGGCGAAGATAGACAGGCCCAGGATGACGCTGAGCGGGGCGGCGGCGAAGAAGACCTGGAAGGCCGGCATGACCCGCGCAACCAGCCCCGAGGCGAGGTTGAAGATCAGGGCAAACACCACCACCGGCGCGGCGAGTTGCAGCCCCAGGGCGAAGCTGTCGCCGACGGTGCGGACCGCCATCTGGGCGAAGTCACCCATGATCAGGGGCTTCATCGGCGCGATGGTCTGGTAGGACCCGACCAGTCCGGCAATGAACAGGTGATGGGTGTTGGTGGCGAAGACCAGCAC
This sequence comes from Brevundimonas sp., assembly GCF_044239655.1. Classification (GTDB taxonomy): domain Bacteria; phylum Pseudomonadota; class Alphaproteobacteria; order Caulobacterales; family Caulobacteraceae; genus Brevundimonas. The sequence continues at coordinate 12,673 of NZ_JBIIAY010000081.1, read as the reverse complement.
CGTTCCGAGCAGCATCAGGAAGGATGCGATCGTGGTGCCGGGCTGGGCCTGGAGCGGGTTGGCGGTCTGGGCGAAGCTGAGGGTGGTCTGGAGCGAGACGATCTCGCCCGCCGTCGCCAAGGCCGAGGTGAACATCCGCAGCAGCATGCCGATCATCAGACCGGTGACGACCTCGCGGATGATCCAGCCGACCATGGTGCCCAGGCTCTGCGGCAGGGGCGGCAGGCCCCCGGCGACGATGGGCCACAGCGCCAGGGTCACCACGAGCGCCAGCGACAGGCGGATTCGCGGCGGCACATAGCTTTCGCCGATGCCCGGCAGGGTCAGCAGGATGGCGCCGATGCGCGCGAAGATCAGCCCGCCGGCCCAGACCTGATCGGCGGTGGCGTAAGGCTCCATGCGACGTCGCTACATCCCGGCGATGCGGGCGGCGATCGTCCTCATGAACCCGCCCAGCAGGGCCCCCATCAGCGGCAGGAACAGCAGCAGGGACACGAAGATGGCGATGATCTTGGGCGCATAGATCAGGGTCTGTTCCTGGATCTGGGTCAGGGCCTGAAACAGACCGATGCCGACACCGACGACCAGGCCCACCAGCAGGATGGGGGCGCATAGTTGTACCGTCAGCCAGATGGCGTCGCGACCGACATCCAGAACTTCCGCGCCGTTCATCTGAAAACTCACACTCCGGGAAACTCGGCAGAAAATGCCGGGAGCGTGGTTAACGGGAGGTTAGGACGGTCCGCCCAGAGCTGGAAACCTGCACCGCCCCGTCAGTAAGCTCGCTGAGAACGCTGCCAGTCGGCTTGGTACTGCCGCTGGCGCTGCTGCTGTTGAGCGTCGGCGTTCTCCCGAATGCCCTTGATCCAGGCATCCCCGGCGATGCGCCACATGGCCTCGCGCTGGGATGGCGAGACGTAGTTGCGCGCCTGTTCGGCCCACTCGGCCCGTTGGGCGTCCGCCTCCCGACGCGCGGCCTCGCGGGCCTGATCGATGCCGCTGAGAACGACAGCCGGGGCGCCCCGCCAACGCAGCCACTCGCGGTCGTTCGGCGAATAGTTCTGGGGACAGGCGTTGGCGTGGGCGAAGATCGTCGCGTCGTCCGCGCCGCCGATGACGGACGGCAGACGACAGGCGTTCCCGGACGCGAGGGCGTCGGCGTATCGCCTCTGGTTGTCGGCCTGCTGGACCCGCAGTCGGGCGTTGCGGGCCTCGTAGTCCAGACTGTGCTCCGTGCTTCCGACCAGGCTGGAGGCCGCCATGGCGTCAGCGGCCGGTGGGCCCACGATGTCCCAGCGATCGTAGATGCGGCCGCGCCAGTGGTCTTCGTTCAGACCGACCGACATCAGACGGCCGGTTTCAATGGTGTCGAACGTGCTTGGGAACACATGACGCGCCAGGTTGCGGTAGCGCGGCTCCGTCGGGGCGGCCGCCAGCGCCGACTGCAGCGAGCCCGGCGTCAGGGTGAAGTTGAAGCCGTCGGCGGTCGGATAGACGACGGCCCAGACGCGGGTGCGGCCCCAGCCGGCGTCCGGCAGCCGCTTTTCACCATGGAACCGTCGCGGCACCGCCAGAACCCCGATCGCGCCGGGCGGCAGGGCCACGGGCTGTCCCTGCTCGTCGATGGGCAAAAGCAGGGGGCCAAAGACCGGGTTCGCCGGGTCCGTATCCAGCGACGGGCCGGCGACATAGAGGCCGAAATCCTGGAAGAAGGAACAGACCGGGCCGCGTTCGCCCGGCGGCACGTCTGAGGCCCATCTTTCCACAGGCCCCAGGTCGGGGGAAATGGCCTCGCCTGACCGGTTGTAGAGGCGGCTGCGGCGAGACCCGGTCTCGTCGACCCAGTGGGTGATCAGGATGTCGCCGTGGCTCTCCACCGGACGAACGATTCCGGGACCGCCGAGGTCGGTGAAGAGCAGTGGCGGGGCGTCGCCGAGATAGACGGCGACCTCGCGCCTTCCCCTGGCGTCCGGGGCCGAAAGGCTGATCGCCGCCGCGGGGACGACGGGGGCCTGGCCGCGGGGCGGATTGCAGCCTTGTTCACCCCACAGACGTGGCAACAGGCCCTGGAACTCGACGTGACCGCCGGGGACAGGCTCTTCGCCCCGGCCGAACCGGTAAAGAACCCAGCGCTTGTCCTCACGCTGAACGAAGGCGCTCGTCTCTGAGTAGAGCACCATGGCGTCGTAGAGGCGCGGGATCAGGACCGTGCCGTCGGCGGAGGACAGACCGTATCGGGAATAGTAGTCGGACCAGGGCGCTCGCCGCCCGTCGGGATGCCTGCCCTGGCATTCGTAGCGCGCGATCTCCAGCCTGACCAACATACCGGCGGCGCCCGGCATAAGCAGGTGCCGGGCCGGGTCGGACGTGCTTTCGAGATTGCTCAGCTTGCAGCCGCGCGCGCCCCTCGGAGGCTGCTCGGCCTGAGCGAACTCCGGAACGACAAGGGCCAGAGCGGCCGCCGCCAGAAACAGAATTGATCTGCGCATCGTCGCCTCCACCGTTGGACAGACAGAAGATCACATCTCGCAGTCGGCGCAACATCGACCCGCGACCTGACAGTTTCCGTCAGGGAACGACACCGCCACGGGGCCGACATATCGCCACGGCGGTGTCCAGGACCTCCTTTTTTCGGAACAGTGCCGCTATATCCGCTGCATGACCGATCCCGTTGCGTTTCCCCCCGTTTCCCCCGCCGAGGCCGAGGCCGCCGTGCGCACCCTGATCCGCTGGGCGGGGGACAACCCGGACCGCGAGGGATTGCTCGACACGCCCGGGCGGGTGACGCGCAGCTACAAGGAGCTGTTCGCCGGCTATGAGGTCGAGCCTCGCGCCTATCTGGAGCGGACCTTCGAGGAGGTCGGCGGTTACGACCAGATGGTGGTGCTGAAGGACATCCGGTTCGTCAGCTTCTGCGAGCATCACATGCTGCCGGTCGTCGGCGTGGCCCATGTCGCCTATCTGCCGACCGATCGTGTCGTCGGCATCTCCAAGCTGGCGCGGGTGGTGCGCGGCTATGCGCGACGGCTGCAGATCCAGGAGAAGATGACGGCCGAGATCGCCACGGCCATCGATGAGGTGCTGCGCCCGGCCGGCGTGGGCGTCGTGATCCAGGCCGAGCATTCCTGCATGACCCTGCGCGGCGTCGACGTTCCGGGCGCGACCCTGACCACCTCGACCCTGCTGGGCGCCTTCCGCGACGATCACCGGACGCGCGAGGAGTTCCTGAGCCTGACACGGCGGGGATAGGCCCCGGAGGGGGGCGTCCGTAGCGGGGATATTTACGCCTGACAGGCGACAAATGGTCCGTTGCTTGCGCCGAGGGGCTCAAAGGAGCCTGATCCGATGGCCTGGACCGCGATTTCGACCCGAAACGAGACACCTGCGATCGCTCGCGGCGGGTGGCTGGACGCCCTGCGTTTCATTGTGGCCTCGCTGATCATCCTGCACCATTTCCAGGCGGCGGGCCCTGTGCCGCTGGCCGAGCTGATCAATCCGATCTTCGAGCGGGGCGGTTTCCTGCTGACCAACTTCTTCCTGATCGATTCGGGATATGTGCTGATGCGGGTCTATGGGCCGTCGGTCGGGGCCGGAAAGATGTCGGCGGGGGATTTCTTCGCCAAGCGGTTCCTGCGGGTCTATCCGGCGCATCTGCTGATGGGACTGGTGCTGGTGGTGCTGGTGGTCGCCTCGACGGCGGCCGGGATCGGGCCGCGCAATCCGGAATGGTTCCGCTGGGACCAGCTGCCGGCACAACTGACCCTGACCCAGGCGTTCGGCGTCTATGGCGGGCTGGGCTGGAACGCGCCGTCGTGGTCGATCTCGGCCCTGGTCGGCTGCTATCTGGCGTTTCCGTGGCTGTTGAAGGCGATGCGCCGGATGGGGCCGTGGGCGGTGCTGGCCGGGGTGGTCGTGCTGTACCTGCTGGCCAACCAGGCGACGCACGCCCTGTTCGGATACCCGGTCTATCAGATGCCGATGATGTACGGCTTCTGGCGGGCCCTGCCGCTGTTCATCCTCGGGATGGGGCTGGCGGTGTTTACCGAGAAGGTCTGGATCGCGCCGAAGCTGGCCGCCGTCGTCGGGATCGTCTCAGCCGTGGCCTTCTTCGCGCTGGAACTGCACGGCAAGCATGCGCTGGTCGCCTTGACCCTGATCTCGCTGATCATCCTGGCGGCCGGGGCCGTGCCGGTGACGCGGCCGTCGAAGCTGATCGAGAAACTGTCGGTGATCTCGTTCTCGATGTTCATCACCAATGAGGTGACCCGCATCGCCTTCTTCGGCGTGGCCAACGTCATGATCGCGAAACTGGCCCTGCCCGTCGCGGCGCAGTGGGGGCTGTGGGGGCTGGGGGTCGTGATGGCCTTCGTCGTCGCCTTCGGCTTCCACCTCCTGGTCGATCAGCCGATCCAGAACCGGATCAAGAACTGGCTGAAGTCGCGGCGTCGGCGTCCCGCTCCGGTCGTCGGGCCCGTGGTGTCGCTGGAGGGCTGAGCCCTCAGGGCGCGTTGCGCGTCGCGTTCCAGACGAAGACGAAGTTGCGCTGTTCGGCCCAGGTCTGACCCTCGACGTGGTCGCCGACGAGGCAGGCGGCGGTGTGATAGGGGCCGACGCCGTCCGAGGTGCGGAACGAGACGCACAGTCGCCCGTGCTGGGCCTTCCAGCGCCCGGCCTCGATCGCGCTCTGATAGAAGTCGCCGGTGACGGTGCCGTCCGCCGCCAGGGTCAGGTTCATGGGCTGCGTATAGGGCTGGGCCGGATCGACGCTGAGATCGACCGACCAGGTGCCATCGAGCTGAGCGGGTGCCGGGGCGGCCGTCGGGACAGGTGCCGTCTGCGATGCGAGGGCCAGGAACAGGGCGGCGAGGATCATGGGCGAACTCCGGTTTGTGGCCAGACTGGCCGGGCCAAAGGCGCTGGGCAATCCATGATCCATTAACCGCGTTGAAAGGCCGCGCACGGCACAACCGGGATCAATGGCCCGCCCCCGTTCGAGATCGTCGATCGCGAGGACGTCCGTGGCGCTGGGCGCCATGGGCGCGGTCGTGCTCGGGCCCATGGCGGCGGCGGTGGTGCCCGCCTTTGCCCAGGAAGCCGCCGCCCCCTCAGATCCCCTGTCCATCCGCGTCGGGGCCAACCGCGACTTCACCCGCGTCGAGTTCGCCGGCGTCATCGGCCAGAGGTCGCGCGTGCGGCGCGAGGGCCAGGTCGTCATCGTGCGCATCGGTGCCACCGCCGCAGACGTCAGCCGCCTGAGGAACGATCCACCGCCCGGCGTGACCAAGGTCGAGACCCGCGCTGTCCAGGGCGGGTCCGAACTGATCCTGACCCTGGCCGCCGGAGCCGACGCTCGCACGGGCACCGACGACGGTGCGGTCTGGCTGAACCTCTATGCCGATGCGGCCAAGGCGGCTCAGGGCCCGGCACCGACGGTCGCGCCCGGCTCGCTGGTGCGGGTCGCGGCCGAGGCGCATGACGACCAGGTCACGCTGAGCTTCCCATGGACCGCCCCGGTCGGCGCGGCCGTGTTCCGGCGGGGCGACGCCGTCTGGGTCGTGTTCGACACCGCCGCCCGGATGGAGATGCCCAAGGGCGCGGCCATGGGGCCGGCCGGGGCCGCGCGCTGGGCCACCGGGCCGGACTATACGGTGGTGCGCATCCCGGCGCGCAACGATCTACAGGTTTCTGCGGTGGGCCAGGGCGCGACCTGGACCGTGACCATCGGCGGAGCGCCGACCTCGGCCGCCACCGCCGTCGAGGTCACCCGCGACGATGAGGCCGCGACCGCCCTGGTGGCGCGGATGGCCGGGGCGACCAAGGCCATCTGGCTGACCGATCCCATGGTCGGCGACCGGTTCGCGGCCGTCACCGCCCTGGCCCCCGGCAAGGGCAATGGGGCCCTGCGCCGGACCATCGACGCCACCCTGTTGCCGACCGCCCAGGGTCTGGCGGTCGAGACGCCGACCGACGACCTGACCATCAAGACCGAAGGCGACCTGGTCACCGTGACCCGGCCGCGCGGCCTGACGATGTCGCCGCCGTCCCAGGCCTTCGACGAGGCCCCGGAGGCGCAAGACACGCTGAAGAAGGCCGCCTTCCCCGCCATGATCCTGGCCGCCTGGGCCGATCCGGGGCACGACGGGTTCGCCAAGCGGTATCGCGCGCTCCAGGACGCGGCGTCGCTGGAGACCATCCAGTCGACCGACGACCCCCGCACGCCGATCGAGGCGCGGTTGCAGTTCACCCGGTTCCTGATCGGATCGGGACTGGGGTTCGAGGCCATCGGGGTTCTGAACGCCGCCATCGCCAAGACGCCCAGCCTGCAGGGCGAGCCGGAAATCCGGGGCCTGCGCGGCGCGGCGCGGGCCTCGATCGGACGGTTCGAGGAGGCGGAGGCGGACTTTTCGGCCGGGGCCCTGGCCGGGGATCCCTCGACCAGGGTCTGGCAGGGATATCTGGATGCCCAGCGCGGCGACTGGGCCTCGGCCCGCCAGAATTTCGCGGCCGGCGCCGCCGTGATCGACGACTTCCCCAATGCCTGGAAGGCGCGGTTCGGCGCGGCCCACGCCCAGGCGGCACTGGAGCTCGGCGACCTGAACGCCGCGCGGACCCTGCTGGCCTACAGCTTCAGCCAGAGGGCGCCGGCGGCCGATCAGCTGACGGCACGGCTGGTGCAGTCGCGTTTGTTCGAACTGACCGGCGAGAGCGACCGGGCGCTGGCGGTCTACAAGGCCGTGGCACGGGCACCGCTGGACGGGATCGCGACGCCGGCCAAGCTGGGTGTCATCAAGCTGTCCCTGGCCAAGGGGCTGATGACGCCGGTCCAGGCGGCGGCCGAGCTGGAACAGCTGAAGTGGCGCTGGCGCGGCGATGCGACCGAACTGGCGGTGATCCGGACGCTGGGCGAGCTTTACCTGTCGCAGGGGCGCTATCGCGAGGCGCTGGAGGTGCTACGGGGCGCCGGCAAGCAACTGGGCGACTTGCCGGGCGCGGCCGAGCTTCAGACCGATCTGGGCAATGCCTTCCGCGCGTTGTTCCTGGATGGAGCCGCGGACGGGTTGCAGCCGGTGCAGGCGGTGGCGCTGTTCTATGACTTCCGCGACCTGACGCCCGTAGGGGCCGACGGAGACGAGATGGTTCGGCGGCTGACGCGGCGGCTGGTCGATGTCGATCTGCTGCCCCAGGCGGCCGAACTGTTGAAGCACCAGGTCGACGAGCGGCTGGAGGGGGTGGCCAAGGCTCAGGTCGCGTCGGACCTGGCGACTCTCTATCTGATGGATCGCCAGCCCGAGAAGGCGTTGCAGGCCATCTGGAGCTCGCGCACCACCCTGTTGCCGACCGCATTGAACACCGAGCGTCGTGCGATCGAGGCACGGGCCCTGATGGACCTGGGCCGGTACGACCACGCGCTGGAGACCCTGGGGACCGACACCAACGGCCCGGCCCAGGACGTGCGGGCCGAGATCCTGTGGAAGCAGCAGAACTGGGCCGGGGCGGCGAAGATCTATGAGGCGCGGCTGGCGGGTCGGGCGGCGGATACGGCGACGCCCCTGTCGGCGGCCGAGGAAAGCCGCGTGATCCGGGCCGGCATCGGCTATTCGCTGGGTCGGGACGCGGCGTCGCTGGGTCGGCTGTCGCGCGCATTCCAGCCGTTCGTGGAGCGGGCCCGGTCCAGGGCGGCGATGCAGATCGCGCTGGATACGCTGAACGGGATGGATGGGGTGGCCAGTGCCACGACCTTTGCCGGGCTGACGGCCTCGGCCGACACCTTCGCGGGCTGGGTCGCCTCGGCCAAGGAAGAGTTCAGAAAGCAGACGGGCGGAAACGGCTGACCGTTCCCGCCCGCGTTCCTCGTCGCGAAGCGACGCGGAGGGTCTTACTTGTTGACCGCGTCCTTGAGGGGCTTGGACACGCGGAAGCGCACGGCCTTGGAGGCGGCGATCTTGATCGTGGCGCCCGTGGCGGGGTTACGGCCTTCACGCTCGGCGCGGGCGGCGGTGTCGAACACGCCCAGGTTCGAGATGCGGACGTCGCCGCCGCCGATCAGCGAGGAGTGGATGTTCTTCACGATGGCTTCCAGCACGCGGCCGGCGTCGGCCTGCGAGACACCGGCGTCCTTGGCGACGGAGGCGATCAGTTCAGCTTGAGTGGTCATATGGTCGTTTCCAAAAAAACCGCCCTGTTCCGGGCGATGACCGAGGGATCAAACCTCTTTTCAGCGGCTTGGCAAGCTTCGTTGCGGCGCAAAAGCCCTCGTGGCGGGCTTTTACCCCCCTCCTGACGCCCTCTGGAAGCTCTCGACCAGGCTTCCGGCGACCAGTCGCCAGCCGTCCACCAGCACGAAGAAGATCAGCTTGAACGGCAGGGAAATCACCACTGGCGGCAGCATCATCATACCCATCGACATGAGCACGCTGGAGACCACCAGATCGATCACAAGGAACGGAACGAAAAGGAGAAATCCGATTTCGAAGGCCGTCTTCAGCTCGCTGATCATGAAGGCCGGAGTGACCACCCGCAGGGGCAGATCTACGGCCGGGGTGTCGGCCGGAACCTGGCTGAGACGGGTGAACAGGGCGAGGTCGTCACGACCCACCTGGGCCAGCATGAAGTTCTTCACAGGTTCCGACGCCAGATCGAACGCCTGGGGCAATTCCATCTGCTGATCCATCAGGGGACGGATGCCCGAATCATAGGCGTCCTGCCACGTCGGGGCCATGACGATGGCGCTCAGGAACAGCGCCAGGGACACCAGAACGGCGTTCGGGGGCGACTGCTGCATGCCCAGGGCGGTCCTCAGCAGGCTGAGCACCACGATGATCCGCACGAAGCTGGTGGTCATGATGACGATCGACGGGGCCAGCGACAGGACGGTCATCAGCCCGACCAGTTGCACCACCCGCTCGGTCAGGCCCGCCCCGGTGCCGAGGTCGACGTTGATGGCGGCGCCCGATTGGCTGGCGGCGGCGACGTCCTGGGCCAGTGCGGCGAGCGGCCAGACGAGGCAGACCAGGGTGGTCAGGAGGGAAAGGAGAAGGGCGCGTTTGAGTTCGTCGCGGGTGGGCAGGCAAAAGACCCCTCTCCCCTTGTGGGAGAGGGCTTGAGCGCCCGAGAGCGTCAGCGATCGGTCTGGCGCGAAAGGGTGAGGGGTCAAGCCCCTACCGGCTGACACCGCCCCCCTCACCCGCCCGCGCCAGGACGACGGCTTCGCCGCCGTGCGCGGCCTCCCTCTCCCACGAGGGGAGAGGGCGCTCATTTGGCTTCTCCCGACCCGCGCGGTTCGATCAGTTCACGGCCTTCACCCAGCAATATCAGCCGTTCCTCGTCGTCGATCCGCACCAGCACCAGCCGACGTGCGGGATCGAGAACCAGGGTCTCCATCACCTTCATCCGCCGCTCGCCGCGCTCGGCCGAAAGGCGGGCCATGAGTTGCGGCGCATAGCGGCGCGCGGCCCAGGCGGCCAGGCCGATCAGGCCCAGCACGAAGGCCAGGCCGAAGATGGCGCGGGCGAGGTCGAGAAGGTTCATGCGAAACGGGCCCGGCGGCCGGACAGACAGATGGCCGATCGCGCGGAGCCTTTAACCATCGTGGTTAACGGGGCGTTGAAATAACCCGGCGTTAACCATGCACACGGCATTTTCTGCCCATCTGCTGAAGGATTGTCGCCCATGGGCTACGCCGACCTGCCGCTGCTGAGCCAGATCAAGGGCCGCCTGACCTGGCTGGACGAGCGCCAGCGCGTGGTCGCCCAGAACGTCGCCAACTCCGACACCCCCGGCTATGTCGCCCGCGACCTGAAGGCCCCGACCGATTTCGCGGCGGCGATGCGGCAGGGCGGCGGCTTGCAGATGACCCGCACCAGCGCGGCCCATATCGTCCCCGCGAACGGCGCGGTCGCCCGCTTCACGTCGGAGAAGACGCCGGATTCGGAGACGACGCTCGACGGCAACTCGGTCGTGGTCGAGGAGCAGATGCTCAAGATGGCCGAAAGCCGGATGGCCTATGACGCCGCCATCGGCCTGTACACCAAGTCCATGCAGATGCTGCGCATGGCGGCGAAGAAGCCGGGCGCATGAGCGCCCTTTGGCAAGAAGCCGGGCGCCTGAGGTCTGAACCATGAGCGATCCCGTCAACGGCGCCCCGCCCCGCAACAGCGCCATGGCCGTCGCGGCCTCGGCCCTGCGCGCCCAGCAGTCGCGGATGCGGGTGATCGCCGAGAACATCGCCAACGCCGAGTCGACCTCTCCGACCGCCGGCGGAACCCCCTATCGCCGCCAGATTCCGGTGTTCCAGGCGCGCGAGATGGATGGGGCGACGGGCGTGGCCCTGGCCGAGGTCCGGCCGGACCAGAGCGACTTCCGCATGGACTACGATCCCGCTCACCCGGCCGCCAACGCCGACGGTTATGTGATGCGGCCCAATGTCGATACCCTGATCGAGGCCATGGACATGCGCGAGGCGCAGCGGGCCTACGAAGCCAATCTGAACGTCATCGAGACGGCGCGGTCGATGGAAAGCCGCACCCTCGATATCCTGAAGCGATAGGAGATAGCCGATGAACCCGATGGCGGCGATGAAGGCCTATCAGGCGGTCCAGGGCGGGGGGATGCCCACGGGTGGCCCGGCCCCGGCCGGCGCGCCCGGCTTCGGCGAACTGTTGCAGAACGTCATGGGCGACATGACCCAGCAGACCCGCGCGGCGGAAACCCAGATGACGGGGGCCATCTCGGGCCAGAACAACATGATCGACGTGGTCACCGCCGTATCCAGCGCCGAGGCCAGCCTGGAGACCGTGATCGCGGTGCGGGACCAGGTCATCTCCGCCTACCAGGAAATCATGCGGATGCCGATCTAAGGGGAACGGGATCGCCGCTCCGGACGCTGGTTTCCCAACGAAAGGGAGACCGCCATGCTCAGAGACCGAAACTCATCCGCCATCGTCGCCGTGCGCGACATAGATCGGGCGCGTGCCTTCTATGAGGACACCCTTGGGCTGAAGCGGCTCGATGGGGCCGGCGAAGAGATGCTGGCCTTCGCAACGGGCGAAACTGTTCTGACCGTCTATGTCTCGGAGTTCGCGGGCACGAACAGGGCCAATGCCGTGACGTGGGATATGAGGGGCGACATGGTCGAGACCGTCGAGGCTCTGAAGGCCAAGGGAGTCGCGTTCGAACACTATCCCGACCTGCCCGACCTGACCCTGAACGGTGACATCCACGAGGCGGGGGATATCAAGCTGGTGTGGTTCAAAGATCCCGACGGCAACATCCTGCATCTGATCGAAGGGATGTAGCGGGTCGCTGCGACACTGCCGTCTCTTGCATCGGGCCTGGTGCGGGCCGACATCCGGGACGTCAGGAACGCCCATGTCAGAACCCGCCTATCCGCCGCTCAACACCCTATCGACCGGCATCCGCTGTCGCTGCCCGCGCTGCGGCAAGGGGCCGTTGCTGAAGGGGTATCTGACGATCCGCGACGAATGCCCGGTCTGTCACCTGGACTTCAGTTTCGCAGACCCGGCGGACGGGCCGGCCTTCTTCGTCATGTCGGGGGTCGGGGTCGTCGGGATGATGGCCTTCATGGCGTTCGAGTTCATGGTCCACCCGCCGATCTGGGTGCATTTCGTCGTGACCCTTCCGCTACTGGCCCTGATGTGCCTGTCGGTACTGAGGCCGTTCAAGGGCTGGCTGGTGTCCGAGCAATACGTCCACAAGGCCGCCCCGCCCGAATGGCAGAGCATCGGCAAGCACGGCGAAGGCTCGAAGTGGCGCTGAGTTAGCGGGCCTGGATCGGCTCGGGCCGGTTAGAGGCCCAGGCGGCGGCGAGGCGTTCGATCACCTCGGGCGAGGTCTGAAACGCATGGCCGTCGATGGCTGTGATCGGACAGGCTGGCGTGGCGCTGTTGCACAGGAAGGCGCCGTCGAAGGCGTCGAGGTCGGCGGTGCGAACCGGTCGGGTCACGGACGTCATCCCCACACCGGCCAGACCACGATCGATCAGGATCTGGGTCACGCCTGCCAGCATCGGCGCCTGTGGCCAGACCACCGTGTCGCCCGACAGGAAGCCGATGTTCCAGCTGCTGCCTTCGGAAATGACACCGTCGGCGTCGGCGAACAGGGCGTCGTCGAGGCCGGCCTCACGTGCCAGGCGCCGCGCGCGGATGAGGCCATAGATGGCCGTGTGCTTGATGTGGGCCTCTTCGCGCGCATAGGTCTGGACCTGAAGCCGGACGCTGGTGGCCAGCGGCGGAGGCGGTGCCGACAGGGACGTCATCACCCTGGGCCGTACCCGCGCGGACGGCGTGCGGGACCATATCTCGGGCGAGAACAGGCTGACGCGCAGCCAGGCGTCGCGACGATCCGACAGCGCCGCGCAGACATGGGCGCGCAAGGCCCCCTCACCCACCGGTTCGCCGAACAGGGCGACGGCGTAGGCGTCGAGGCGACCGAGGTGGTGCTCCAGCCCGCGCACACCGCCGTCCTCGACCCGAAACGAGGTGTAGGCCCCGTAGTTGACCAGGGCGAGGTAGTGGAGGTCGGCCTCGGTGGGGGGGAAGCCGTCGATCAAGATCGCCGTCATGCTTCCCTCTCCCAGAGGGAGAGGGATCAGTCTTCCGTGTCACCGTTCGAGTCATCGACGTCCCCGCCTGGCGTTTCCGCCAGGCGTTCGACC
>NZ_JBIIAY010000080.1:0-14294 GCF_044239655.1 Brevundimonas sp. | reverse complement strand
TCCAAATACATCCGCCAGAACCGCGGCACCTCGGTCATGGCCGACGCCGACGCCAAGAAGATCAAGTCCTACATGCCCTACGCCTAAGCGTAGCGCAGCAGCACTGACCTCCACACCGCATCGTCGCACTGAAACGAAATCAGGAGTCCCTCAAGAAGTGAGCCGCCGCGCGGCGAACGCCAGGGACCCTTCCGAAGGAATAAAAACATGGCTCGCGTAAAAAGGGGCGTCGTATCGCACGCCCGCCACAAGAAGGTTCTCGAACAGGCCAAGGGCTTCTCGGGTCGCCGCAAGAACACCATCCGCACGGCCAAGGCCGCCGTCGACCGCGCCGGGCAATATGCCTATCGCGACCGTCGCACGAACAAGCGCAACTTCCGCGCCCTGTGGATCCAGCGCATCAACGCCGCTGCCCGTCAGGAAGGCTTCACCTACTCGCAGTTCATCCACGGCCTGGGCCTGGCCGGCATCGAGCTGGACCGCAAGGTTCTGGCCGCGATCGCCGCCGATGAAACCGGCTTCAAGGCCATCGCCGACAAGGTCCGCGCCGCCCTGGCGTAAGACTTGACGGTCTGACGATCTGAAACGCCCGCCCCGGTCACCGGGGCGGGCGTTTTCGTGTGCGGTCTACCGCTCCATCACCAGACAGGTCGAGGTCGCCGTCGCATAGAGCTTGCCGTCCAGACCCCGCAGGTCGGCCTCGGAGAAGGCGGCGCGACCGCCCATCTGGACGATGCGGCCAACGGCACGCACCGGCGTTCCCGCCGTCAGGGCCTTGTGGAAGACGGTCTTGAGCTCCAGCGTCGTATAGGCCTGGGTTGGGCTCAGCATCGAATGCACCATACAGCCACAGGCCGAATCGAGCACCGTCGCCATCCAGCCGCCGTGGACGGTTCCCAGTGGATTATAGACGGCCCGGGTCGGCGTGGCCTCGAACACCACCCGGCCTTCCTCGACCTCGATCAGCGAAAAGCCGACCGTCTCGGAGATCGGCGCGATCTCGCCCTCTCCCGACATCGCCAGGCGCAACTGGGCGATTCCCGACAGGGCGGTGATGTCGGCTGTGGCGGGATCGGACACGGGCTCGCTCCGGGAAGGAAACGTCAGGTCCGTTTACAATAAGGACGCACTCGGCGGTGGCAAGCGATATCGTGCCGGCCTGCGCTCAAGCAGCGAGGCCAAGCCTGTCCTCCGGCCGATCGAAGATCGGACCGAGGGCGAGCCGAGCGTTAGCGCACCGCGAAGCGGCTCAGGCTTAAAGCCCCGGCAGCTTGAACCCGCTGGAGCGGCGCGGCTGGATGGCAATGCCCGCGGTGTTGCCGGTCAGGGCCTGGAGCCGCGCGTTCTCGGTCGCCGCGTCGATGGTCACGGCCCCGGTCGAGGTCTGGGCCGTGGTCGGGGCCTGGGAGGCCGCGTCGTCCTTACGCCAGAACATGACGCGGTTGGCGAAGCTCTCTTCCTTGTGGGTCAGGTCGCCGAACTCGTCGTCGACGACATAGCGGGCCAGCGGATCGGCGCGGTCGGCACCGGCGGCGGTGACCAGGGCCTGTTCACCCGGCGTGCGGGTGATCGACTGGCGCTGACCCAGCAGGATCTGGCGCGCCGCGCTCTCTGGCGCCAGTTCCTGGGGCCGTGGCTGGCCGGGCGACGGCGGACGCAGGCCGTATTCCGGCGGCACGCTGAGCGGGGCGGTCGAGACGGTGACGAACTCGTCGGGCACGACCTTGGTCAGGCCGATCGACTGGCGCATCCCCTGGCAGGCGCCCAGAGACAGGGCGGACACGGCCAGCAGGGAAACAATCCCGGTACGGACGAGGGTGCGGGTGGTCATCATGGTTCGCTTCGGTTCCGGCCCGACTGATGCGGGTTTGCGCAGATCGAAATGGCAAAGAGCGGTTGATTACGCCTTTTCGTGGGCCGCGCCAACCTGAGCCGTCTTTCGCTCCGACAGGACGCTGTCGAGGATCAGAAGGATGACGCCCACGGTGATGGCGCTGTCGGCGACGTTGAACACCCAGGGGAACAGGCCCGTCGACGAGAAGTCGATGAAATCGATGACCCAGCCGAAGCGGATCCGGTCGATCGCATTGCCCAGCGCCCCGCCGATGACCAGGCCGATGGCGGTGATCAGCAACCGCCGGTCCGCCTGGGTCGCCCACCAGGCCAGGCCCGCCGCCACAGCGACCGAAAAGACGCTCAGCAGCCAGCGCGCCTCGCCCCCGCCGAACAGGCCGAAGCTGACACCCTGGTTCTGCACGAAGGTGAATTTCAGAACGCCCGGGATGACGACACCGAACAGATAGCCCTCGGGTACCATACGAATGTCATCGACCCCCGCCGCGCTCAGCAGCCAGGCCTTGGTCAGCTGGTCCAGGATTATGATCACCAGGGCGAAGCCATAGGCAGCCCAGGCGATGCGGGGAATGTCGAGACGCGGGGTCGGGGTCGAAACTGTCATGCAGCGTGCTGGTTAGCAGGGCCGTCGCGACACGACCAGACCACTAGCGTTTGGTGAACCGCTTGGCGTCAGCGGCCAGGCTGGAACCCCAGTCCGACTTTTCCTGCGCCGGCTCGGCATGGAACGGCAGCTCGCCGGCAACCCCGCGCATCGCCAGCGCCAGGGGCAGGGCCAGGTGCGGCAGCAGACGCAGCGGCTTCCGTCGCTTGTCGGTGACGTCCCACCCCTCGGCCTCGAACGCCTCGGCCATGTCGGCGGGCGCAAGCGTCTCGATCCCGTCCCAGTCGGCGGGGCGGACGGTCGACTCCGCCTCATCCAGCGCCAGGCCGAAGATCGCGATCGACAGGGCGTCGATCTCGTCGCGACCCTCCGGCACATCCGGATCGGCAAAGCGCGGCTTCATCAGCGACTTGAGTTCCAGGTCGTCGACGCCGGGCAGGTCTCGGAGGGTTCGCAGGGATGAGTTTACCATGGGCCTGTTTAAGGCTGGACCGACCGGACGAACAAGGACGATGCTCACCAGATCTAATGGAGACTTTGTCGATGCGATCCACGGACAGGCCGGCGCGGCTGGCGGTGCTGATTGATGCCGAGAATGCCTCGGCACGCATTGCGGAAGCTCTGTTCACCGAGATCGCGACATTGGGCGAGGCGTCGGCGCGACGCATCTACGGCGACTTCGACGGTCCGGCGCTCGCCGGCTGGAAAGACAAGTTGCCGCGTTTCGCGATCCAGCCCCAGCAGAATTATGCGCACACAAAGGGCAAGAACTCGGGCGACATCGCCCTGGTCATCGACGCCATGGACCTTCTGCATTCCGGCCGCTTCGACGGCTTCTGCCTGGTCTCGTCCGACAGCGATTTCACCAGACTGGCCCTTCGGATCCGCGAAGAAGGCGTGGATGTCTTCGGACTGGGCGAACAGAAGACGCCCGAGAGCTTTCGGCAGGCCTGCACCCGCTTCATCTACACGGAAAACCTGACGGCCGCGGCGTCGGCGGGCGAGGCGAGCGGTGCCGCAACCAAAGGTGCCGCCGCCAAACGCAGACCCGCCGAAGCGTCACGTCTGATCGAGACGGTCATCGCCGACATGGATGAAGACGCCCAGGGCTGGGTCGCCGTCGGCGGAATCGGCAGCCGGCTCAGAAACGCCTATCCCGATTTCGATCAGCGCTCCTACGGCCACGCGAAACTGTCTGACCTGATCCGTGCAACGGGCCGATTTGACGTCGAGACCTTAACCAGCGGGATGATGCGGGTGCGTCGAAAATCGTAAGAGGCGATCGGATCGAGCAAGGTTACAGCCCCGTAACTTTCGCATCCCCCAGCGCCTGCTAGGGTCACACTATCCCCTTGAGATTTCGCCGGAGTTCGCCGATGCCCCGCCCCCTTTTCCTTCGCGGCCTGTTTGTCGGCTGTTCCGCCCTGGCGATCATGGGCGGTGCTCCGGCGATGGCCCAGCAAGGGGCCTCGGTCGCGAGGCTCGAGGCCCTGACGCCGCCACCGCTGGAATATGCGCACCGGACCCTGGGCAACGGACTGAACGTCTATTCCATGCCCGATCCGACGGCGGGGACCGTCACCATCCAGGTCTGGTACGACGTCGGCGGCAAGGACGATCCGCAGGGCCGCTCGGGCTTCGCCCACCTGTTCGAACACATCCTCAGCCGCAAGACCGTCAACCTGCCTTACGGCATGATCTCGACCATGGTCGAGAACGCGGGCGGCACCCGCAACGCCTCCACCAGCCAGGATTTCACCAACTACTACGAGACCGTCCCGCCCAAGTATCTGGAGCAGATGCTGTGGACCCACGCCGAGCGGATGGCCCGCCCCGTCGTCGATCAGGCCGTGTTCGAGGCCGAGCGGTCGATCGTCAAGGAAGAGCTGCGCCAGAACGTGCTGGCGCCCCCCTATGGCCGGTTCGGGCGGTTCGTGATCGGCGACAATTCGTTCGACGACAGCATCTATCGCCGCTCGGTCATCGGCTCGATCGAGGAACTGGACTCGGCCCAACTGTCCGACGCCCTGGCCTTCCACGAGGCCTATTACCGCCCGGCCACCGCGACCCTGATCGTGTCCGGCAATTTCGACCCGGCCCAGCTGGACCGCTGGGTCGATCACTATTTCACAGACATCGACAACCCCGACCGCCCGGTGCCGCAGTTCGCCCGCCGCCCGGTCGAGCCCCGCACGGCCCCGCGCTCGGTCGTGGCCTATGCGCCCAACGTGCCCCTGCCCGCCATTGCCGCCATCTATCAGGGCGTGGCCGACTCGAGTGCCGACACCGCTGCGCTGGAGGTCATGTCGGCGGTCATGTCGCGTGGCGAGAGCTCGCGCCTGTACAAGGCGCTCGTCTATGACAAGCAGCTCGCGTCGTCCGCCTTCCTGAGCGCCCAGGGCCAGGAAGAGGCCGGGTCGATCATCGCTCAGGTCATCGTCGCGCAAGGCAAGGCCGTCGAGGATGCCGAGGCCGCCCTGAACCTCGAACTCGACCGCATCCGCAACGAACCGATCACGGCCGCCGAACTCGCCGAGGCCCAGACCGAGATCCTGGCGTCCGACCTTCGCCAGCGCGAAACGGCGTCGGGCCGCGCCTTCATCCTCGGTCGCGTCCTGATTGCCCAGAATGACCCCAAGGCCGCCGACGAGCGGATCGCCGCCATCAAGGCCGTGACCGTCGCCGACGTCCAGCGCGTGGCCCGCACCTATCTGAACGAGAACGCCCGCGTCTCGGCCCGCTATCTGGATCAGAGCCAGGCCCCGGCCGGAACCCCGCCCTTCGACCAACAGACCGGCTGGCGCAACCCGGCCCCCATGCCCGCCTTCCTGACCGTGCCCCCGGCCATCCTGACGCCCAACGCACTCCTGCCCGAAGGACAGCGCCAGGCCGCGCCGACGCCGGGCGCCGCACGGCCCATGGCGGCCCCCGTCATCGCCGAGCGCATCCTGTCGAACGGACTGCGCGTCATCGTCGCCCGGTCCACCGACCTGCCCATCATGAACGCCCAGCTGGTCGTCAACGGCGGTGCGGCGGGCGATCCCACAGACCGGCCGGGCCTCGCCTCCATGACCGCCAACCTGGCGACCCAGGGTGCCGGAGGCCGCACGGCACCCGAGATCGCCTCGACGCTGGAGGCCCTGGGCGCGAACATCGGCGGAGGCGCAGGCGCGGATTCGACCAGCCTGTTCGTCTCGGCCCCGACGGCTTCCGCCGATGCCGTAGGTGCCGTCCTGGCCGACGTAGTCCAGCGTCCGACGTTCGATCCGGCCGAGGTCGAACGCTCGCGCACCCGCGCCGTCAACGCCCTGCGCGTCGCCCTGCGCCAGCCCGGCCCGATCGCCTCACAGGTCATGGCCCGCGTGGCTTACGGCGACGCCGCCTATGGCGCACCGGCCGGCGGTACCATCGCCTCGCTCGGCGCGCTGAGCCGCGACGAGATCGTGGCCTCGCATCAGCGTTGGTGGCGGCCCGACAATGCCGCCCTGATCATCACCGGCAACATGACCGCCGAAGAGGGCTTCGCCTTCGCCGAGAAGACGCTCGGGTCCTGGGCCAGGCCGTCCGGCGCGGTCCCGACCACCCCGACCCGTGCCGGCGCGCCCCTGCCCCCGCGAGTGATCGTGGTCGACCTGCCCGGCTCGGGTCAGGCGGCGATCAGCGCAGCCGTGCCCGGCCCGCGCCGAGGCGACCCGGCCTTCTATCCCCTGTCGGTCGCCGGTGCCGTGATCGGCGGCGGCCAGAACGGCCACCTGTTCCAGGAGGTCCGCGCCAAACGGGGCCTCAGCTACGGTGCCTATGCCTCGGTCGCCGCCCGGCGCGACGGCGGCCTGCTGACCGCCACCACCCAGACCAAGAACGAAAGCGCGTCAGAGGTCGTCGATCTGGTCCTGGCCGAGCTCGACCGTCTGGTCACCGAACCGGTCACGGAAACGGCGGTCAAGGATCGCGAGACCTTCCTGACCGGTGGCTTCTCGCGCGGGATCGAGACGACCGGCGGCCTGGGCGGCTTCATCGCCGACGCCGTGACCTATGGCCTGCCGCTCGACGAAAGCACCGCCTATGCCGGCAAGATCGAAGCGACCACGCCCGAAAGCCTCCAGGCCGTGGCCCGGTCCACCCTCGGGGCCGAGCGCGCCTATGTCGTGGTCGTCGGCGAGTCGTCGATGTTCGTCGACCAGCTGCGCGTCAAACACCCCGACCTGGTGGTGATCCCGTCGTCGCAGCTTGACCTCGGGTCAGCCGGGCTGGGAGTGCGGTAACACACCCAACCGCTCATCCCGGCGAAAGCCGGGACCCGGTGCTTTGGGCGAAGACCGCGTGCGGTCGAGCACGCTCATGATCCAGCGCAGTGCCCCACAAAAGAACTGGGTCCCGGCTTTCGCCGGGATGAGCGGGAAATAGTCAGCCCTTCGGCAAACCCTCAAGCTGACCCCGCAGCATCTGCAGGATGGCCGAGAAATCCCGGCCGCCGTAGCCCAGACCGTTGAACAGCTGGAACAACGCCTCCGACTGCGCCCCCAGCGGCGTCGAGGCTCCCGACTTCGCCGCCGCGTCCTGGGCCAGCTTCAGGTCCTTCAGCATCATCGCCGTGGCGAACCCGCCGTCATAGTTGCGGTTCGACGGTGCCGTCGGCACCGGGCCGGGCCAGGGATAGTAGCTCGACACGCTCCAGCTCTGCCCCGACGACTTCGACGCGATGTCGAAAAACTTTACCGGATCAAGGCCCAGCTTCTCGGCCAGGGCCACGGCCTCGCAGGTGCCGATCATGGTGATGCCCAGGATCATGTTGTTGCAGATCTTGGCCGCCTGACCCGCGCCGTGATCGCCCGCTCGCATCGTCACCCGGCTCATGGGCTCCAGCGCCGCCTCGATGCGGGCGAACCCGGCCTCCTCGCACCCGACCATGAAGGCCAGGGTCCCGGCATCGGCCGCCACCGTCCCGCCCGACACCGGCGCGTCGGCGAAGACATAGCCCGCCTCGGTCGCCAGCCCGGCGACCTTCCTCGCCGTATCCACGTCGATCGTCGAGCAATCCAGCAGCAGGGCCGAGCTCGGTGCCGCCCCGATGATCTGCTCGGAATAGACCTTCAACACGTGCGGCCCGGCCGGCAGCATGGTGATGACCACCTCGGCATCCCTGACCGCCTCGCCGACCGAGGCGACCGGCGTGCAACCGGCGGCCGCCGCCCGGTCCAGCGCGGCCTGCGATAGGTCGAACGCGGCGACCTCATGCCCCGCCTTCGCCTGGTTCGCGGCCATCCCGCCGCCCATATTGCCCAGGCCGATGAATGCGATCTTCATGGTCGTTCTTCCCTGTGTTCTCGGATGCCTACTGACGAAGCATTTCCCGCGCGGTGATGACCCGCATGATCTCGTTGGTGCCTTCCAGGATGCGGTGGACCCGCAGGTCGCGCACGATCCGCTCCAGCGGATAGTCCTTCAGATAGCCATAGCCGCCGTGAAGCTGCAGGGCCTCGTCGGCGATCTGGAAACAGGCGTCGGTGGCCAGCCGCTTGGCCATGGCGCACCATTTGGTCTTTTCCGGGTGGTCGGTGTCGATGGCCCAGGCCCCGCGCAGCACCATCAGCCGCGCCGCCTCCAGGTCGGTGGCCATGTCCGCCAGCTTGAACTGGGGGTTCTGGAACTCGGCCAGGGCCTTGCCGAACTGTTTCCTCGTCGTGACGTACTCCTGAGCCGTCTCCAGCGCCAGCCGCGCCCCACCCAGCGAACAGGCGGCGATGTTCAGCCGCCCGCCGTCCAGCCCCATCATCGCATAGCGGAACCCGTCGCCTTCCTTGCCCAGCAGGTTCGCCGCCGGGATGCGACAGTCGTCGAACTGGACGATGGCGGTCGGCTGGGCGTTCCAGCCCATCTTCTTTTCCTGGGCCCCGAACGACAGACCCGGCGCATCCTTGTCCACCACGAAGGCGGAGATGCCCCTGGGCCCCGGTTCGCCCGTGCGGGCCATCACGACATAGACGTCCGACGTCCCGGCGCCCGAGATGAAGGCCTTGGATCCGTTCAGCACCCATTCGTCACCCTGCAACACGGCGCTGGTCCGCATCGCCGCCGCGTCCGAGCCCGAGCCCGGCTCGGTCAGGCAATAGGAGGCGATGTTCTCCATCGTCGTCAGGGACGGCACATAGCGCTGTCGCAGGTCATAGGACCCGAACCGGTCCACCATCCAGGTCGCCATATTGTGGATCGAGATGAAGGCCGCGACCGAGACGTCGCCTCGCGCCAGCTCCTCGAAGATGATCGCCGCCTCGACCCGCCCCAGCGCCAGCCCGCCGAAATCCTCGGACGTATAGATGCCGCAGAAGCCCATCTCCGCCGCCTGACGCATGACGTCCACGGGGAAATGCTTGGCCTCGTCCCATTCCGCCGAGCTGGGCAGCAGCAGGTCCTGGGCGAAGGCGCGCGCCGCGTCCTGAATGGCGCGCTGATCGTCGTTGAGGGCGAAGTCCATCAGTCTTCCGCTTCCTTTTTGGGATGAGCGAGCATCCAGACGCCTGTAGCGAAAACGATCGCCGTCAAAATAGGCGCGATCGAGAAGATGATGATCAGATCTCGGTGAGGTAGAGGCTCACCCGCTTCGTCGTTGATCGGAACACCGTAGGCGAAGTGGGCAATCGCCATCACGGCAAAGAGCAAGCCAAAGGCCAAGCTACCCGCGGTAAGAATCCACGCGGCCTTGCGCTGACTGATCGGCCGCCCTTCCATCACGCCATCGTCGGAATAACGAAGCTCGAGTCCGCGTGTTCCAGATCGCTGTCCGGCCAGCGCGCCGTGATCGTCTTCACCTTGGTCCAGAACTTCACGCCTTCCATGCCGTGCTGGTTGGTGTCGCCAAAAGCCGAGCGCTTCCAGCCGCCAAAGGTGTGATAGGCGACCGGCACCGGGATGGGCACATTGATCCCCACCATGCCGACGTTGACCCGCGCGGCGAAATCCCGCGCCGCGCGGCCGTTCTGGGTGAAGATGGCGACGCCGTTGCCGTACTGGTGCTTGCTGGGCAGGCTCAGCGCCTCCTCGAACGTCGCGGCGCGGACGATCTGCAGCACGGGGCCGAAGATCTCTTCCTTGTAGGACTCCATCTCGGGCGTGACGTGGTCGAACAGCGACGGGCCGACGAAATAGCCCTTCTCGTGGCCTTGCAGGCTGAAGCCGCGGCCGTCGACGACCAGTTCGGCGCCGTCCTTGACCCCTTGGGCGATCCAGCCCTCGACGCGGGCCTTGTGCTGGGCCGTAACGACGGGACCATAGTGGGCGCCGGCGTCGGTCGAGACGCCGACCCGCATGGTCGGGATCTCCGCGACCATCCGTTCACGGAGTTCGTCGGCCGCCTTCTTCCCGACCGGCACCACGACCGGCAGGGCCATGCAGCGTTCGCCCGCACTGCCATAGGCCGCGCCCGACAGGTCCTTGATCACCTGGTCCATGTCGGCGTCGGGCAGGACGATGCCGTGGTTCTTGGCCCCGCCCATGGCCTGGACCCGCTTATGATTGGCGGCGCCCGTCTGATAGACATAGTGGGCGATGTCGGACGAGCCGACGAAGCTGATCGCATGCACCAACGGATGCTCCAGGATCGAATCCACGGCCAGCTTGTCGCCGTGGACGACGTTCAGGACGCCAGCGGGGGCACCCGCCTCCATCATCAGCTCGGCCAGACGCACCGGCACCGAGGGATCGCGCTCCGAGGGCTTGAGGATGAAGGTGTTGCCCACCGCGATGGCCACGCCGAACATCCACATCGGGATCATGGCGGGGAAGTTGAACGGGGTGATGCCGGACACGACACCCAGCGGCTGGCGCATCGAATAGACGTCGATGCCGGGACCGGCCCCCCAGGTGTATTCGCCCTTCAGCGCATGGGGGATGCCACAGGCGAACTCGATGACCTCGAGCCCCCGCTGGATGTCGCCCTTGGAGTCCGCGACGACCTTTCCGTGTTCGGACGACAGCAGTTCGGCCAGCTCGGTCATATTGGCCTCGACCAGCCGCTTGAACTCGAACATCACCCGCGCACGGCGTTGCGGGTTGGTGCTCGACCATCCCTCGAACGCGCCTTGCGCCGCCTGAACCGCCCGGTCCATCTCGGCGACCGAGGCCAGCTGCACCCGCGCCTGGACCTCGCCCGTGTTGGGATTGAACACATCCGCGAACCGTCCCGAGGCCCCGATGAAGCTCGCGCCGTCGATGAAGTGGTTGATGTCGCGCATGGCGAGGCTCCCTGAAACCGGTTCTGTTCGTTGGGCCCGGTCTAGCAGGCCGGGCACTCCGGCGGCATTGCAAAGTTGCAGCGACGGGTCCGCGTAATCGCATCGATCAGTGCCGCCGATCCTTCTCCTGCGTCACCTGAAATCTTCGCTAGGCTGACCCCAGAGGAAACGCCCGGAGAGGCCCGATGACCCAGACCGCCCGCCGCCTGATGACGCTCAAATCCGATCCGGGCGCCACCCTGATCGACGCCATTCCCCACGCCGAGCTGGCCGAGGGCGAGGTCGTGCTGGCGCTGGACCGGTTCTCCCTGACCACCAACAACATCACATACGCCGCCTATGGCGACGCCATCGGCTACTGGAAGGTCTTCCCGACCGGTCGCGACGACCATGGGCTGATGCCGGTCTGGGGCTTCGCCGATGTGGTGGCGTCGCGCGCCGAGGGCGTCGATATCGGTGCCCGGGTCTTCGGCTATTTCCCCATGGCCGAGACCCTGACGGTCCAGGCCGAAAAGGTGTCCAGCGGCGGGTTCGCCGACGCCGCGCCGTGGCGAAAGGCGGTGCCCGACATCTACAACCGCTATGTCCTGTGCGCGGCCGACGCCAACTATGCCGCCGAACTGGAGAACGCCGAGGCGATCTTCCGGCCCCTGTTCATCACCTCCTATACGGCGGTGGATTTCCTGCGTGATCACGACTTCTTCGGCGCGAAACAGGTTGTGGTGTCCAGCGCCTCGTCCAAGACGGCCTACGGATCGGCCCACTGTCTGGTGGAGGACGAGGTGCGATTGATCGGCCTGACCGGCGCGCGCAACCGGGCCTTCGTCGAGGGGCTGGGCGCCTATGACGCCGTTTACGGCTATGACGAGGTGGAGATGTTGAAGACCGGGGTTCCGACCCTCTATCTCGACCTGGCCGGCGATCCGGGCCTGCGCCGCCGCGTCCACGCCCATTTCGCCGCCGACCTGAAATACGACTGCCTCGTCGGCTCGACCCAGAGCGACGACTTCACCGGCGACGATCCCGACCTGATCGGGCCCCGCCCGGTCTTCTTCTTCGCCGCCACCTGCCTGGACTCGCACCGGGAGCGAGGCACGCTGCGGGCCTTCTACGACCGCTTCTTCGCCGACCAGCGCGCCTTCTTCGAACGGGTCGTCGATCCGGCCTCGCCCTGGATCCGCATCGTCGAACACCACGGGCTGGAGGCGGCGGCAAAGGTGGTGCGCGACCTCGCCGACGGCCGCGCCGATGCAGCCGAGGGGGCCGTGGTCCGCCTCCGTGCCTGACACCGGGCTTGCATTCCTGCAGTAACCCCGCTGCAATCTGACAATGTTCGACTGGGACGACGTCCGCATCTTCATCGCCGCCGCCCGCGCCGGGTCTCTGGGTGGGGCGGCGACGCGCCTCGGCATCGACGCGGCCACGGTCGGTCGCCGGGTGGCTCGGCTGGAAAGCGCGCTGAAATCGACCCTGGTGGTCCGCTCGGCCCAGGGACTGCAACTCACCGCCGCCGGGGCCCAGTTGCTTCAGGTCGGGCTCGAGGCCGAGACCGCCATGGATGCCGCCGGCCGGATCGCCCAGCCCGATGTCGTGGCCGGCACGGTGCGGATCAGCGCCTCCGAAGGCTTCGGCGGCGTCGTCCTGGCCCCTGCCCTGGCCGGCCTGCACGCCGCGCGCCCGGGCCTGCGGATCGAGCTGGCGGCCAGTTCGGGCTTCCTGTCGCCCAGCCGGCGCGAGGTGGACATGGCCATCACCCTCAGCGCGCCCGACAGCACCCGCCTGATCGTCGAGCCCCTGACCCCCTATCAGCTGGCCCTCTATGCCGCCCCCGCCTACCTGACGCAGCGCGGGGCCCCAGGCGGCATCGACGACCTCGGCGGCCACGACATCGTCGGCTATGTCGACGACCTGATCTATGCGCCCGAGCTGCGCTATCTGGACGAGGTCAAGCCCGGCCTGACCCCGCACCTGGCCTCGTCCTCGATCCGGGCCCAGAGGGACATCATCGCGGGCGGCGGCGGCATCGGCGTCCTGCCCTGTTTCCTGGCCGAGGGTCTGGAGCGGGTCCTGCCCGACGTCCTGATCCAGCGCCGTTTCTGGCTCAGCACCCACCGCGAGGTCCACGACACCGCTCGCCTGCGGGCTGTGCGCGGCTGGGTCAAGGCGCTGTGCGAGGCGAACGAGGCGTTGCTCAATCCTCACCCGTAGGGGGAGGGGGACCCCGAAGGGGCGGAGGGGGGCCGGCCGCAAACACCATCTTCGCTTCGAGCCCCCTCCGTCACAGCGCGAAGCCGCGCTGCGCCACCTCCCCCAACGGGGGAGGATTTGAGTCACGACGATATGTGCTATCCCTGACCCATGAGTAGTGTTTCCACCCTCACCGACGATCCCTGGACAGGCGGCCGCGCCCGCGACCCGGACGCCAAGCGCGAGGCCGTGCTGGCCGCCGCGGCGTCCGCCTTCGTGCAGGACGGCTACGGCGCGACCTCCATCGACGACATCGCCGCGCGTCTCGGCGTGTCCAAGCCTACGGTCTACTACTACGCCGGCGGCAAGCAGGCCCTGCTGGGGGCCTGTTTCACCCTGGCGCTGGACGCCTATTCGGAAGCGGTCGAGGAAAGCGCCGTCACCGGCATCGACGGCCGCGAGCGCCTGCATCAGGTGGTCCAGAAATACGTCGAGATCACCACCACGGTCTTTGGCCGCTGCCTGCACCGCGTTCCCGATGTCGAGCTGACCCCCGACGTCCGCGACCGGCTGCGCGCCGTCAAGCGCAAGGTGGACGCCCGCATCCGCGACCTGCTGCGCGAGGGGGTTCGCGACGGCAGCTTGCGCACCGCCGACGTGCGGATGTCCACCTTCGCCATCTCGGGCGCGATGAACTCGATCGCCCAGTGGTACGCGCCGGACGGCAAGCTGACGCCGCAGGAGATCGCCGAACGCCTGTGGGACAGTTTCTCCGAAGGAGTCCGGCCCCGCTGAAGCGTCCCCGTTGACCCGGGGGCACCGTTCGGCCATTAAGTCTACTCGCAAGTAGGAAATCCAGATGCAGTCCATCCTCGAACAACTGGACCAGCGCCGTGCGGCCGCGAAACTCGGTGGCGGCGAGGCCCGCATCCAGGCCCAGCACGCCAAGGGCAAGCTGTCGGCGCGCGAGCGGATCGACGTCCTGCTGGACGAGGGCTCGTTCGAGGAGACCGACATGTTCGTCGAGCACCGCTCGACCCAGTTCGGCATGGACAAGCAGCGCATCCCCGGCGACGGCGTCGTCACCGGACGCGGCACCATCGGCGGCCGTCTGGTCTATGTCTTCTCCAAGGATTTCACCGTCTTCGGCGGCTCCCTGTCGGGCGCCCATGCGGCCAAGATCGTCAAGCTGCAGAAGATGGCCCTGACGACCGGTGCCCCGATCATCGGCCTGTTCGACGCCGGCGGCGCGCGTATCCAGGAGGGCGTCGAGGCCCTGGCCGGATACGCCGATATCTTCCTGCAGAACACCCTGGCGAGCGGCGTCATCCCCCAGATCAGCGTGATCATGGGGCCCTGCGCGGGCGGCGACGTCTATTCGCCGGCCATCACCGACTTCATCTTCATGGTGAAGGACACCT
>NZ_JBIIAY010000188.1:0-3738 GCF_044239655.1 Brevundimonas sp. | reverse complement strand
CACCGCCGCCGCCGCCGCCGCCGCCGCCACCGCAGCTGGAGCCGCAGCCCCCACCGCCGCCGTTGCCGCCGCCGCCATGGCCGCCGCCGTTGCCGCCTGCACCCGCTCCAGCCCAGGCCGAGCCTGCGGAGGCGAGGGTTACGGCGGCTGCGATGATGATGATCCGGTTCACTGCGCTCACTCCAATGTCGATGAACGACCTAGAGCAAGAGGTGCGCCGCACGGTGGGTTTGCACCCGGGACGGAGATAGTAACCATGTTGCATCACCTCAAAGGCGAGCGCGAGGTCTTCCGGAACGGTTGCGAATGCTCATCGGAACTGTGGCGCTTCAGTGCAAGTGAGTGCCCCTGACAGGCGAAGCTTAACCGCACTCATTCCCTTGGCGGCGGTTGGACCGATGCGGCTGAAAGCCAGTGCTGGCGGGATTTGACGTCGCGAGACCCCGCCTGGCGTTGATCGCGGTGAAGCGGGCGATCACTGCACGCCGCCTGAGCCCGGCGAGCCTTCTCCCCCGATGGGCGTGCTTTACCCGCCACCGGTTGAAATCTGCCGGCATCACGGCCAGCAGACGCCTGTCCGCCGATTCCGCGACCGAACGGTCGAGCTTCAATTCGAAAGGGGTGTGCCAGCACGGGTCGGGGGACTGTTCCAGATCGGGACGGTTGGCCGGCATCAGGCCATTCCGCGCCAGTCGCGCCACCAGTCCACGAACCGACCCAGCCCCTCGGCCAGCGCGACCCGGGGCGCATAGCCGGTCAGGGCGTTGAGCTTGGTGATGTCGGCATAGGTCGAGGTGACGTCGCCGGGCTGCATCGGCCGCATGATCTTGACGGCTTCGCGACCCAGGGCGGCTTCCAGCGTCCGGATCATGTCCATCAGGCCGACGGGGCTGGAGTCGCCGATATTGTAGACCTCGTGGCTCCCGCGCGGCGGCGGCCGGTCCAGCACCCCGATCACCCCGTCGACGATGTCGTCGACATAGGTGAAGTCCCGCGCCATCCGGCCCTCGCCATAGACCTCGATCGGGTCGCCCCGCATGATCTTCTCGGTGAAGCTGAAATATGCCATGTCGGGCCGACCCATCGGTCCATAGACGGTGAAGAATCTCAGGCCCGACTGCGGGAAGCCGTAGAGCGACGCGTAGCTCTGGCTCAGCAGTTCGCAGGAGCGTTTGGTCGCGGCGTAGAGTGAGACCGGAGAGACGGTCGGATCGTCCTCGCGGAAGCCCTGACCGGTCAGCGGCCGGTCGCCATAGACCGAGCTCGACGAGGCATAGACCAGATGCTCGACCTCGCCGTGGCGGCAGGCCTCGAGGATCGACAGATGCCCGGCCAGGTTGGAGCGCTGGTAGGCGAAGGGGTGTTCGATCGAATAGCGGACCCCGGCCTGGGCGGCGAGATGGACGACGCGTTTCGCGCCGGTGTCCGCCACGAGCGCCCTCATCGCCTCGGGTTCGGCGATGTCGGCGCGCACCATCCGGAACGCGGGGAAGGTGGCAAGCCGTTCGGCCCGCAGGTCCTTCAGCGCCGGGTCGTAATAGGGGTTGAAGTCATCGACGCCGACGACCGTCTCGCCACGTTGCAACAGCCGCTCGGCGACGTGTATCCCGACGAAGCCGGCGGCTCCGGTGACGATGACGGTCATGGCCTGACTATCCCCGGCCGATGCTGGTGTAGGCAAAGCCCCGCGCCCGCATCTCGGCGGGGCGATAGACGTTCCTCAGATCGACCATGACGGCCGCGCGGGCCAACAGCTTGATCCGGTCCAGGTCGAGGGCGCGGAACTGGTCCCATTCGGTCAGGATGACCACGGCATCTGCGTCGACCACGGCGCTGTAGGCATCGTCACGATAGTCGATGTCGGGCAGCAGCTTCTTCGCCTCGTGCATGCTCTCGGGATCATAGGCCTGGACCTTGACGCCGGCGGCGATCAGGGCGGGGACGATGTCGAGGCTGGGCGCATCGCGCATGTCGTCGGTATTGGGCTTGAAGGCCAGACCCAGGATGCCGACGGTCTTGCCCTTGGGCGCGCCGCCCAAGGCCGCGATGACACGATCGGCCATGGCCTTCTTGCGGGCATCGTTGACCTCGACCGTGGTCTCGACCAGGCGGACCGGCGCGCCGTACTGCTGGGCCGTGCGGACCAGGGCGACGGTGTCCTTGGGGAAGCAGGAGCCGCCGTAGCCGGGTCCGGCGTTGAGGAATTTCGAGCCGATCCGGCCGTCCAGCCCGATGCCCTTGGCGACCTGCTGGACGTCGGCCCCGACCTTTTCGCACAGGTCGGCGATCTCGTTGATGAAGGTGATCTTGAGCGCCAGGAAGGCGTTGCCGGCATATTTGATCAGCTCCGACGTGCGCCGCGATGTGTAGATCACCGGGAAATCGTTGAGGCTGAGCGGCCGATAGATCTCGGCCATGACCTTGCGGGCGCGTTCGTCGTCGGTGCCGATGACCACGCGGTCGGGGCGTTTGAAGTCCTCGATGGCGGCGCCTTCGCGCAGGAACTCCGGGTTCGACACGACGGCGAAGTCGGCGTCGGGGTTCACGCGGCGGATGATGGCCTCGACCTCGTCGCCGGTGCCGACGGGAACGGTCGATTTGTTGACGATGACGGTGAAGCCTTCGATCAGGCCCGCGATCTCCTCGGCCGCCGCATAGACATAGGACAGATCGGCATGGCCATCGCCGCGCCGCGTGGGCGTGCCGACGGCGATGAAGACCACGTCTGCGTTACGGATCGCCTCGGCGCCGTCCAGGGTGAAGTCCAGGCGGCCGGCGCGCACGTTCTCAGCGACCAGGCTTTCCAGCCCCGGCTCGAAGATCGGAATCTGGCCGTTCTCCAGCCGTTCGATCTTGCCGGAGTCCTTGTCGACGCAGACGACCGTATGGCCGAAGTCGGCGAAACAGGCGCCCGAAACCAGGCCGACATAGCCCGTGCCGATGATCGCGACCTTCATCGAAGGAAACCCCGTCTGCGCCGCCTGTATAGAGACGTGCGCTCAAATCCTGCTGTGCGCCCGATGGCGGTCGGAGAAGGAACTCTATGACAGGGGAATGGTGGATGCGACAGGGATTGAACCTGTGACCCCCTCGGTGTGAACGAGGTGCTCTCCCGCTGAGCTACGCATCCGGCCGTTTCAGGAGGCGGGGACATAGCCCGGCACGGCGAAGGGCGCAAGCGTCGGGCGGTTGTGCCGTGTGAGTGGCGAGTGGCGAGTGGCACGGGGGTGCTAGTGCCAGTGCTGGTGAGCAAGGGTTCAACGTCGATCCAGACGCAGTGCGCGTCGTGTGGCACGGTCGCGGCCAAGATTTCACCTCTTGCTTGCTCACCAGCACTGGCACTAGCACCCTCCACACATGCCTCTTCGCCCTCACGCGATCTCTCGCTGAAGTCATGGGAAGGGCCGGCGGAGCGTCCGGGCTCCCGCCCGGAGAAGAATAGAAAATACCGTTTCGGCGAAAGACGAACGCTCCGCGTGCGTGGTTTTCCGGGAGCTGTACGGCTCGGTCTCCCGAACCAGCGGGGGTGTTCGCCCCTTGCCGCTACCGCGCCCCCGGCGGGAGGGTGATGCCCTTGCAGCATCATCCCCTGAAAGATCCGACTCTCTGCGCCAGACCCTTTGCACGACCGGCGACACCGCCCCCGATCCCCCGGGCGCCGCGCCCGGTCGAAACCGGACCTCGGAGCTCGCCAAGGCTGACCAGGGACGAGGCCTCGACCGCCCCGCTCCACACACC
>NZ_JBIIAY010000187.1:0-3763 GCF_044239655.1 Brevundimonas sp. | reverse complement strand
CCGGGGGATGACGCCTTCTATGCCCGCATCTGCCCGTTCGAGGCGGTGGTCGAAACCCAGCGTTTCGATCCCGGTGCTTGATCGGCGGGGATGAGAGCCTAAATCCGCTACAGACGCTGTTACGATAGCGCGTCGCGGTTTTTGCAGGAGCGCCCCATGGCGAAGGTTCTGGTTCTCTATCACTCCACCTATGGCCACCTCGAGACGATGGCGAACGCGGTCGCCGAAGGTGCCGGTTCCGTCGAGGGCGTGACCGTCGACATCAAGCGCGTGCCCGAAACGGTGCCTCATGATCTGGCCGTGGCCTCCCACTACAAGCTGGATCAGGCCGCGCCGATCGCGACGGTCGACGACCTGAAGAATTACGACGCTATCATCGTCGGGGCCGGGACCCGGTTCGGGACGATGGCCTCGCAGATGCAGGCCTTCTGGGACACGACCGGTGGCCTGTGGTTCAGCGGAGCCCTGATCGGCAAGGTCGGCGGCGCCTTCACCGCCACGGCGACCCAGCATGGGGGTCAGGAAACGACCCTGACCGGCTTCCACAAGACCCTGCTGCATCACGGCCTGATCGTCGTCGGACTGCCCTACAGCTATCAGGAGCAGATGACGCTGGAGGCCATCCACGGCGGCAGCCCGTACGGCGCGACCACGATCACCGGCGGCGACGGCTCGCGTCAGCCCAGCGAGATCGAGCTGGGCGGTGCCCGGCATCAGGGCCGGCACATTGCCGAGATCGCCCTGAAGCTGCACGGCTGAACCATGTCCCAACCGGCCGTCTTCTTTGGTCACGGTTCGCCGATGAATGCGCTCGGCGGACCGTACGTCGCGGCCTGGCGTGAGCTGGGCGAGGCGATCGGCAAGCCGAAGGGCGTCGTCATGATCTCGGCCCACTGGGAGACCCGTGGGCTGGGGGTGACGGCGCAGGCGAGGCCGGAGACGATCCACGATTTCGGCGGCTTCGGGCCGGAACTGCAGGCGATGCAGTATCCGGCACCGGGGTCGCCCGATCTGGCGCGGCGGGTGTCCGAACTGACCCGGGCCCATGCGGTCGAGACCTGGGGCCTGGATCACGGGACCTGGTCGGTGCTGGTCCATGTCTGGCCAGACGCCGATGTGCCCGTGGTGCAGCTGTCGCTGGACCGGACCCTGACGGCGCGCCAGCATTACGACCTGGCCAGGGCCCTGAATCCGCTGCGGGACGAGGGGATCGTCATCGCGGGGTCGGGCGACTTCGTGCATAACCTGCGGACCTGGAAGCGGACGGGCGAGGACAGTCCCTATCCGTGGGCGGTATCGTTCAACGAGGCGGTCAAGGCGGCCTTCGTGCGCGGTGACCATGACGCCCTGATCGACTGGGTCGACCTGGCCGAAGATGCGCAGCTGAGCGTGCCGACGGACGAGCACTATCTGCCGTTGCTCTATGTCGCGGCGCAGGCGCGGCCGGGGGATGAGATCTCCTTCTTCAATGACGAGATCACCGGCGGGTCGATCTCGATGACGGGCGTCCGGATCGGCTGATCTGATCCTCCCCCGGTGCGAAGCGAACGGGGGAGGGGGACCGCCGCAGGCGGTGGAGGGGGCGACCCCAGACACCGTTTCTGCATTCGCCCCCTCCACCACTTCGTGGTCCCCCTCCCCCGCGAAGGGCGGGTGAGGATTGTTACCCCGCCTCCGCCAGCTTCTGGATCGCGACATAGTCGGTCTTGCCGGTGCCCAGGACGGGGAGTTCCTTCACCTTGAGGATCTTCTTCGGCACCGCCAGATCGGGGGCACCGTGGTCGCGGGCCCATTCGGACAGGCGACCCGACTCGGCGTCCTTCTGGTCGGTGACGAGGACCAGCTTCTCGCCCTTGCGGCTGTCGGGGATCGACACGACGGCGTGGCGGCCCTCGGGCCAGACGGCGGCGGCCAGGCCCTCGACTGCGGTCAGGGAGACCATCTCGCCGCCGATCTTGGCGAACCGCTTCACCCGACCCAGGATGGTGACATAGGCCTCGTCATCCACCGCGCAGATGTCACCCGTGTCGTGCCAGCCGCCTTCCAGCGGGTCGATGGCCTCGGGATCGTCGGGCGACAGATAGCCCTTCATGACATTGGGGCCGCGCAGATACAGACGCCCGCCCTCGGCGATGCCGGGGACCGGATCTAGCCGCCATTCCATGCCGGGCAGCATCTGGCCGACGGTTCCGGGGCGATTGCGTTCGGGATGGTTGACGGCGACCACGGGCGCCGCCTCGGTCGCGCCATAGCCCTCGAGCACCAGCACGCCGCCGAACCGGGTGTTGAACAGATGCCGGGTCTCGTCGCGGACCCGTTCGGCGCCGGCGACCACGAACTTCAGCGTCGAGAAGTCGTCGGGCCCGGCGACGCGGGCATACTGGTTCAGGAAGGTGTCGGTGGCGAACAGGATCGAGGCGCCGACCTGGGGCAACAGTTCGGTGATCTGTTTGGCGTGGAGCGGCGAGGGGTATTGGAAAGCCTTCAGCCCCTGCAACAGGGGCAGCAGCACGCCCCCGGTCAGGCCGAAACAGTGGAAGGTCGGCAGGGGGTTGAACATCACCCAGTCGGGGTCGAGCGGGATGTGGGTGTTGATCTGGCGGCAGTTGGCCACCAGGTTGCCCTGGCTCAGCACCACGCCCTTGGGCGCGCCGAAACTGCCCGAGGTGAACAGGACGACGCCGGGATCGGTCGCCTTGGTCGGGGTGCGGAACCGCTTGGGCATGAAGCCCGCCATCAGGCCGAACAGCTTGTCCTGAAGCCCGATCGTTGCGCGCAGGTCGTCCAGCCAGACGATCTCGGCGACCGTGGCCAGTTCGGTCATCAGGTCGTCCAGCTTGGCCTGGGTGACGAACCGTTTGGCCGAGAGGATACGCTTGACGCCTGCGGCCTTGATCGCCGCCTTGATGTTGGCCTCGCCCGAGGTGAAGTTCAGCATCACCGGCACCCGCCCGAAGGCGTGCAGACCGTAGAAGGTCACCACGACGCCCATGGACGACGGCAGCAGGATGGCGACCCGCTCGGCCGGTTCGGTGAGCCCTGCGATCTTGCGTCCCAGCACGAAGGCGGCACGGATCAGGCCGGTATAGGTCAGGGGCTTGCGGTCCTGATCCTCGAGAATTTCCTTGTCGCCGAACCGCTCGCGCGCGGCGATCAGGGCGTCGAAGATGGGTTCGTCACTCGCCTTGGGATCCAGACCGGGCCGCAAACGCATCTCCTCTCGAGGCCTGTGCCGCCCCGTCACTTCGAACGGGCGGACCCTAGTGCCGGGGCCGGCGATTGAAAAGATGCGTTACGTTGGGTGAGGGGAGAGGGAGGCAACAGGCAACGGGCAACAGGCCACAGAGGAGGCGGTGTGCAGAATGCCGAGATCTGCCGGATATGACACGGTCTGTGACTCGGCACCTGTTGCCTGTTGCCTGTTGCCTCCCAGCCGTCTTCGCCCTCACGCGATCTCTCGCTGAAGCGATGGGAAGGGCCGGCGGAGCGTCCGGGTCTTCGCCCGGAGAAGAATAGAAATACCGTTTCGGCGAAAGACAGACGCTCCGCGTGCGTGGTTTTCCGGGAGCTGTACGGCTCGGTCTCCCGAACCAGCGGGGGTGTTAACCCCTTGCCGCTACCGCGCCCCCGGCGGGAGGGTGGCTCCCTTGCAGAGCCATCCCCTGAACGATCCGACTCTCTGCGCCAGACCCTTTGCGCGACCGGCGACACCGCCCCCGATCCCCCGGGCGCCGCGCCCGGTCGAAACCGGACCTCGGAGCTC
>NZ_JBIIAY010000079.1:0-14445 GCF_044239655.1 Brevundimonas sp. | reverse complement strand
TGGTGGCCATGGACGCCCCGCACGTCCTGATCCTCGACGAACCGACCAACCACCTGGACATCGACAGCCGCCGGGCCCTGCTGGATGCGCTCAACGACTATTCCGGCGCCGTCATCCTGATCACCCACGACCGCTCGCTGATGGAGATGGTCGCCGACCGGCTGTGGCTCGCCGCCGACGGTACGGTCAAACCCTATGACGGCGACATGGACGACTACGCCAAATTCGTCCTCGACCGCGCCAAGGCCGCTTCCGCCAAGCCCAGCCAGATCAAGGCGGAGAGCTCGGCCGCTGCGCCGGCCCAGAACAACAAGGGCAAGAAGAACGACAAGAAGTCAGGGCCATCACCGTCCACCCTGCGTCACGGCGTGAAAAAGGCCGAGGAGCGGATGGCGCAGCTGACCGCCGAGATCGCCCGCATCGACGACGACATGGCCAACGCCGCCTTCTCCAATCCCAAGGCCCTCGAGGGCCTGACCCGCGCCCGCGCCAAGACCCAATCCGACCTCGACGCCGCCGAACAGGCCTGGATCGCCGCCGAGGAAGCCTTGGCCGAGGTCAGCTAATTCTCCTCCCCGTCGCGAAGCGATGGGGAGGTGGCGCGGCCCTTCTTCCGGGCCGTGACGGAGGGGGCGACTCGGTCTCCACGATCAGACACAGGAGTCCTCCATGAAACCCATCGCCTTCTCGAAAGAAGAACTGCGCGACATGGTCGGCCGCCTCCAGGCCTATTTCGCCGACGAGCTCGAGACCGATCTCGGCGTCCTGCGGGCCGAGATGCTGATCGCCTTCATCGCCCGTGACCTGGGCCCGGCCTTCTACAACCGTGGTCTCTACGACGCCCAGACCCTGATCGCCGCCAAGTCCGAGGAGACGGTCGAGGCGATCTATGGCCTGGAGCAGAAGCCGGGCGGGCGCTGACGCCTACGCCTGGACGCGTTCGCCGTCTTCCTTGGTGAAACCCCGCACCGGATTGTCGAGCAGGTCGAACACCCGTTCCGACGGACGGCACAACTTCACGCCCCTGGCTGTCGCCACGATCGGCCGGTTCACGATCACGGGGTGGGCCACCATCGCCTCCAGAATCGCGTCGTCGCTGACCCCTTCGTCGAGCAGCCCAAGTTCCGCCGCCGGCGTGCCCTTGTCGCGGATCAGGGCGCGCAGCGGCTCTCCTGCACGATCCGCCAGCGAGCGTAGCAGCTCCGGGGTCCAGCCGACCTTCAGATACTCCACAACGACCGGCTCCTCACCGGAGGCCCGGATCATGGCCAGGGTGTTGCGCGACGTCCCGCAGTCGGGGTTGTGATAGATCGTCATCGTCATCGTATCGCTCCGTTCTGGACCCGCCGCACCGCCGCGCCGGCCTCGTACCAACCCCTTGACCGGTTCACGATGGCGACCACAGTCAGCATCACCGGCACCTCGACCAGCACCCCCACGACCGTTGCGAGCGCGGCCCCGGATCCGATCCCGAACAGGCTGATCGCCGCCGCCACCGACAGTTCGAAGAAATTGCTCGCGCCGATCAGGGCCGAGGGCCCCGCCACGCAATGCTGCTCGCCCGTCGCCCGGTTGAGCAGATAGGCGAGGCCGGCGTTGAAATAGACCTGGATCAGGATCGGCACGGCCAGCAGGGCGATCACCAGGGGCTGGGCCAGCAGCTTGTCGCCCTGGAACCCGAACAGCAGGACCAGCGTCGCCAGCAGGGCCACGAGCGACAGCGGCTGTAGCCCCTTCAACGCCCGCTCCAGCCCGCCCTCTGTCCGCAACAGGACGGCCCTCAGGCCCTGGGCGATCACCACGGGCACGACGATATAAAGCAGGACCGACAGCCCCAGCGTGGACCACGGCACGACGATCGCCGACAGCCCCAGCAAAAGCCCGACGATCGGCGCAAAGGCCACGATCATGATCGCATCGTTGAGCGCGACCTGGGACAGGGTGAAGTTGGCGCTGCCCCGCGTCAGGTTGCTCCAGACGAACACCATGGCCGTACAGGGCGCGGCGGCCAGCAGGATCAGACCCGCGACATAGCTCTCGATCTCGGCGGCGGGCAGGAGAGGGCGGAACAGGACCGCCAGGAACAGCCAGGCCAGCAGCGCCATCGAAAACGGCTTCACCGCCCAGTTGATGAACAGGGTCACGCCGCTGCCGCGCCAGTGCTGACCGACCTCGCGCAATGCCGCGAAATCGACCCGCAGCAGCATGGGAATGATCATCAGCCAGACCAGCACCGCGACCGGCAGGTTTACCGACGCGACCTCCATCCGACCGAGTGCGGCGAACGCGTCGGGCGCCAGGGCCCCCAGACCGACTCCCACCACGATGCACAGCATGACCCAGACGGTCAGATACCGTTCGAAGACCGACATCAGTTCCGCGCCCCCGCGCCCTGTGGCGGACAGCAACTCACCCTGTCCAGTACGGCGCCCAGTGGCGAACAGACGTCGGGCGAGCCTTCGCAGCAATCCTCGACCAGAAAGGCGATCAGGTCGGTCATCCGACCGAAGTCGGCGGCATAGATGATCGACCGCCCGTCGCGGCTGGCCGTCGTCAGTCCCGCCCGCGTCAGCACGGCCAGATTGTTGGACAGGGTGCTGCCCATCATCCCGACCGCCTCGCCCAGCCGGCCCGCTGCCAAGCCATCAGGCCCGGCCCGGACGAGGGCGCGGAAGATCGCCAGCCGTCCCTCGTGCGCGAGCGCCGCCAGGGCCTCGATGCCATGCTTCATTTCCATACTTCACGAATAGACGAAATATGGAATGCGCGAAAGCTGCGGTCGAACTGAGCACCGATCGTAGTCGAAGTTGCGAACTTCGACGCACCAGTCCCTTGCCGCACAAGGGATTGGTGGGTTCTCGCGTCCTTCGAACTGGCGCCCTTCCGGCCTGTGGTAGACTGCGGCTCAAACGGTCTTTGACATCACGGGCGGTCGATCCGGCTCGTCGAGAGTCCGGACTCAACGGACTCAACGGACTCCAAAAACGAGTCCGGACTCTTCGGACTCTTCGGACTCTAGAATTGAGTCCGGACTCCCGGTGCCTACCGCCCCGGGGCCAGCACGTTCTGGACGCGTCGTCCCAGCGGATCGCGCGATGTCCAGGTCTGGCCCAGGTCAGCCTCGATCAGCGGCGAACAGAAGCGGGAGATCATCATCAAGGACGGGCGGATGCCGTTCAGGCAGATGCGGTCGCCCTCGACCTGCCAGGTCGCCCGGATGCGCCGCCCGTCAGAGAACTCGGCCGCATAGGTGCCGTCGCGGTTGAACCAGTGCTTGACCCAGCCGCCGTCGGGATAGCGCGAGATCACCGTGTTGTTGAAGGCGTCGTTCATCCCGGCCCAGGCCGGCGCGCTCACCAGACAGCCGAGAACCGTCAGTACCCAGATAAAACGCTTCACAATCAACCCCTTCGCGCCTGACGGGGACAAGTCTTAACAAATATTCACGAAATGCCAAGTCGGGCGTGACCGGCCCCAATACTTGACTCTGGCGTAGGGGCATCTATATGCGGGCCACGTTTCGGGACAGGTCTGGCGAATTCGCGCCGCCCGCTCGCCCATCGAGGGGCGGTTCCGCAATCATCGCAACACGCACTCCCGATGGGTGCGCCCCACCGTCCTCAAGGATACATGACCGAATTTTCCGCACTGGGCCTTTCGCCCACGACCCTGCAAGCCGTCATCGACACCGGCTATACCACCGCCACCCCGATCCAGGCCCAGGCCATTCCCGTGGCCCTCGCCGGCCGCGACGTCCTCGGCATCGCCCAGACCGGCACCGGCAAGACCGCCGCCTTCACCCTTCCCCTGATCGAACGCCTGTCCAAGGGTCGCGCCCGGGCCCGCATGCCCCGCGCACTGGTCCTGGCCCCGACCCGCGAACTGGCCGACCAGGTCGCGATGTCGTTCGAGAAGTATGCCAAGGGCACCAAGCTGACCTGGGTGCTGCTGATCGGCGGCGTCTCCATGGGCGACCAGGTCGCGGCCCTGAACAAGGGCGTGGACGTCCTCATCGCCACGCCCGGCCGCCTGCTGGACCTGTTCGAACGCGGCAAGATGATGCTGAACGGCGTGGAGCTGATGGTCGTCGACGAGGCCGACCGGATGCTCGACATGGGCTTCATCCCCGACATCGAGCGTATCTTCAAACTGACGCCGCCCAAGCGCCAGACCCTGTTCTTCTCGGCCACCATGCCGCCCGAGATCACCCGTCTGACCCAGGCCTTTTTGAAGGACCCGACGCGGATCGAGGCCTCGCGCCCGGCCCAGACCGCCGACACCATCACCCAGTATCTGGTCCGCGTCCCCAACTCGGACCCCAAGACCAAACGCGCCGCCCTGCGTGCCCTGATCGGTCGCGACGATGTCCGCAACGGCATCGTTTTCTGTAATCGCAAATCCGAAGTCGACGTCGTCGCCAAATCGCTGAAGCAGCACGGCTTCGACGCCGCCCCCATCCACGGCGACCTGGATCAGTCCCTGCGCACCAAGACCCTGGCCGCCTTCCGCTCGGGCGAGCTGAAGCTGCTGGTGGCGTCCGATGTCGCCGCGCGCGGTCTGGATATCCCCGACGTCAGCCACGTCTTCAACTACGACGTCTCGCACCACGCCGACGACTACGTCCACCGCATCGGCCGCACCGGTCGGGCCGGCAAGCTGGGCCAGACCTTCATGATCGTGACCCCCGGCGACGACAAGTCGCTGGATAAGGTGCTCAAGCTGATCAAGATGGACCCCATCGAGCTCAAGCTCGACCTCGATCTGGCCGACGGTGGAGCGCGTCGCGCCCGTCCCGAGGCCGCGACCGAGGCCCGTGCCGAACGCCCCGCACGCGGCCGCTCGCGCCGTGCAGAGACGGCTCCGGCCGCCGAGGCTGCCGAGACCGCCGTCGTCCTCGAAGCACCGGTCGCCGAGACCGTCGTCGCCACCGAGCCTGCACCCCAGGCCGAGCCCGCCGAGCGCCGCACCCGGAGCCGCAGCCGCAAGCCCCGCGCTGCCGAACCGGTCCAGGCCGTCGAGGCCGTCGCGGCCCCTGCCGTCGTCGAGGCCGCCCCCGAGCCTGTCGCCGCCAAACCCGCCCGCGACGCCCAAGAACCCCAGCTTCGCCAGTCCGACCGCCGTCCCGGCGGCAAGCCCGAGCGCGAGCTCGAGCCGGCGCGTGAGGGCAGGGGCTTCGGTGCCGACGTCCCCGCCTTCCTGCGCAGGCCGGTCCTGATCAAGGGCTGAGGCCTGTGTACGCGACCGTGCATTTCGGCCTCGTTTAACCCGGTGTTACGGATCGCTGGATAGTCTGCCCGGCGAGCGTGAGAAGCACGCCGGGGACTTTCTATGACGACGCAGGTCGAAGCCGCACTCAGGGGGCCCGAAGCCTTCAATCTCGCTCGCAACGCGCTGGCCGAGATGGAGAGCGCAGGCGTCTGGCCGACCCCTCTGAATTTCGAGCTCTGGATCCACTATCTCGGCGATCCGGAAGGGCCGCTGGGCCGCGAGATGACCCGGCTGCTGGGTGCCGCTGACAGCTTCACCGAGGGCACGGCCGAGATGCTGGCCGCCGAATACCTGCCGCGTGGCCGCCTGTCCGAAGAGATCCGCGACGCCGGTGCCGTGCTGAACCGTGAACTGTCCAGCGTCTCCGCCGCCCTGGCCAAGGCCCGCCAGTCCCAGGCCGACTATGGCGAGACCCTGACCGAGGCCTCGGCCAGCATCGAGGCGGCGGGCGACCCGGCCGACCTGAAGCGGCTGGTCACCGGCCTGACCGACGCCACCACCCGCGTCCAGCGCGAGAACCGCACGCTGGAGACCCGTCTCGAGACCTCGACCAAGGAGGTCGCCCGTCTGCGCGAACACCTGGAACAGGTCCGCCGCGACGCCATGACCGACGCCCTGACCAACCTCGGCAACCGCAAATCCTTCGACGAGGCCCTGCTGGCCGCCTGCGTCGAGTCCGACAAGACCAAGAAGCCCTTCACCCTGGCCGTCCTCGACATCGATCACTTCAAGCGGTTCAACGACACCTGGGGTCACCAGACCGGCGACCAGGTGCTGCGCTATGTGGCCAGTGTCATCGGCCGGGTCTCCAAGGCCCCGCGCATCGCCGCCCGCTACGGCGGCGAGGAGTTCGCGGTGATCTGTCCGGGCGAGAGCGCCGCGACCGTCGAGACCGCCCTGAACGCCATTCGCGAGGAAATCGGCTCGCGCGCCCTGCGCCGTCGCTCCACCAATGACGAACTGGGGGCCGTGACCATCTCGGCGGGCCTTGCCACCCGCCATCCCGGCGAGAGCGGATCGTCGCTTCTCGACCGCGCCGACGAGGCCCTCTACGCCTCCAAGCGCAGCGGCCGGAACCAGGTCACCAACGCCGAACGCCTCGAAAAGGCCGCCTGACCGCAATCCTCCACTCCGCTCTTCCCGGCGAAAGCCGGGACCCAGTCCTTAAGTGAGGCAGGATGTCGGGGATTGGGGTCGGTGCCAACGTTGACCGCTTGTCGCCCAAAGAACTGGGTCCCGGCTTTCGCCGGGATGAGCGGAAGATGGTGATTCAACTGACACGATTGTCGCGTTAAGAGAGCCGATGCGTACTCTGGCCTTCAACGTCGCCTATTGGGTCCTGTCGATCGGCTATGCGTCCGCCGCCGCCTTCGCGGCCCTG
This sequence comes from Brevundimonas sp., assembly GCF_044239655.1. Taxonomy (GTDB): domain Bacteria; phylum Pseudomonadota; class Alphaproteobacteria; order Caulobacterales; family Caulobacteraceae; genus Brevundimonas. The sequence goes on along the minus strand of NZ_JBIIAY010000079.1, from coordinate 7,796 downwards.
GCGCCCGGGCGCGGGGCCACCTCATGGATCATCCGGCGCTATGTGAAGCGGATGGTGCAGGCGATGCGCATCTTCGCCGGCATTCGCATCGAGTACCGGGGCGAGGACCGCCTGCCGACGGGCGCCTTCATCATCGCCTCGAAGCACCAGAGCTGGGGCGACGGCTTTGCCACCTATGACCGGTTCCAGGACCTGGCCTTCGTCACCGGCGACCACCTGGAGAAATTCCCGCTGCTGGGTACTGTCCTCAGGAAACTGGGTGCCATCGTCGTCAACAGCTGCGGTGGTCGCGAGGCCCGCGACTCGCTCAAGCACCGGGGCCTCGACGCCCACCGCGAGGGCCGCAAGATCCTGATCTATCCCGAGGGCCATCTGGCCAGGGTGGGCGAGAAGTACCGCTATCGCTCCGGCGTCTGGCACATGTACCGGGACTTCGACATGACCGTAGTCCCGCTGGCCACCAACCTCGGCCTGTTCTGGCCCGAGGAAAAGTACGAGAAACACCCCGGCACGGCGACGTTGGAGTTCCTCGACCCCATCCCCACCGGCCTGCCCAAGGGCGAGTTTCTGGCGCGTCTGGAGGGCGTCATCGAAACCCGTACCGCCGAGCTGATCGCCGAGGCCACCGGCAATCAGGTCACGCCCGCCATACGCGTCCTGGCCCCCGACGAGGCCGCACGGGCGGCGAAACAGGCCGACGCCACGCCGGCCTGAAGGCCTTACGCCCTCAGGACCCGCACCCCGTCCTCGGCCCCGACCTCGGGCTCGAAGTCGCGCTCGATATTGGCGATCTTGCTCTTCAGCCCGCCGACCCGACGCAGGGCCAAGGACGCGGCCCAGCGCGCGGCCAGTTCCGGCGGGGCCATCCGGTCGGTCAGGCGAGGACGCCCGCCCCGGCTGCGGATCACCGCGTTGGTATAAAGGGCACCGTTCCGCATCCGCGACGACCAGGTCTGGTATTCCATCGACAGCGACACGCAGAACCTGTCGAGGTTATCGACCCGGTGCGGCGCATACAGCGGCCAGGTCAGGGCCTCGCCGGGCTCCAGGTCCATGACCTGGGCGTCAGGCTCGAACGCCAGCGTATAGGGCAGTTCCTCGGTCGTCTGGCGCGCGACGACCTGTTCCATATTGTGTTCGGGCAGGTGCCGCTCATCGCCCGGATAGACGTAGATCCGCTTGCGACCCCGCAGGTGGAACAGGACCACACCCGCCGCGTCGAAATGATAGGGCACCCTTGCCACCGGCGACGAGACGATCAGCTGGCCGGCATTGGTCACCGCCCGCATCCCTGGATAGGTGGCCTGGATCTTCTCGAACTCGACCATCGAGGCCGCCCACAGTTCGGGACAGCCCACCTCGGCCTTCCTAAGATTGACCCACAGCCGCCCGGCCTGGATCGCTTCCAGCAGCTTGTCGCCCGGCAGACCGCCGCGCGCGCCGGTGCGCATCGAGACCTGACCCTCGTCGTCATAGTCGTACAGGTTGATGTCGATATGCTCGGCCGGATAGCGATGCAGGATCTCGGCCAGGGCCTCGTCGGTGGCGAAGCCCTGCTCGACCAGGCTGTGGGGATGTTTCTTCGCCTCGGTAATCGGGCCGGGATAGCGGGTGCGGTTCATGGTCGTGTCTCTCAGCCCGTGACCCGGGGTTCCGCCAGGCGCTCGGCCGTGCGCTCGGCACCCTTGTTCAGGGCCACCTGGGCGGCACCCAATGCTCCGCGAAAGCGACTGACTGGCGTGGTCTCGCACGCCTCGATGGCTGCCCAGCGCCGACGCATGGAGGTGCGCAGCCGGTCGCCCCGCGACTTGCCCGCCGTGTTCAGGATGCCGACGGCTGCGTTGCTCAGACCCGTCGCCAGTCCCGGCCGCATGACCAGGGCCTCGCGCACGGTCTGGCTGCGGTTGCAGAAATATTTCTTGTAGCCCTCGCCCCCGAAGCCGAAGTCGAACACCCGGTAACCGGCGTCCGAGGCCAGCCGCATCGTGTCCATGCTCAGCAGGATGCCCGGCGAGCACCGCGCCAGGCTGGGCTCATAGACGGGGAACCAGAAATGATAGCGGTCGCCCGCGTGCAGCGAATACTCGACCGCCACCAGCTTGCCGCCCGCCCACATCGCCGCCATCGAGGCCCCGAAGTCGTCCTGGCCGTGGGTCTGGAGCAGGCCGTGCAGCAGATCGGCGGTCCAGCCGCAGTCGAAGATGTCGTGGCGTCCCGTGCGGCGGTACTGGTCGCGCTTCAGCCCAATCAGCTGGTCCAGCAGGGCCGGATCGCGCAGGTTCCGCTCGACCCGGACCTCGCCCAGTTCGCTCGCCAGACTGCGTCGCGCCCGTTCCTTGTCCTTGTAGTATTTGCCCCAGGTCTGGCGGCGTTCGGCGTACCAGTCGCCGTAGCCTGACTCCGGCATCGAGACCATCAGGGTCTCGCGATCCTCGCCCTGTACCGCTTGGCCGACCCAGGCCCCGACCCGCAGGCGCGGTGCGTCCAGCAGGCCGGCGACCTGTTCCAGCGACGGCGTCTGACAGGCATGGGCGATGACGCCGTGATAGTCGTTCATCGGCGCGGCCAGGGGCTGGATCGTGCCGCCCCGCCGCTGGTGCGGGAAGAAGCCGACGATGCTGCCGGCCCGCTGGAACACCGCCACCGCCGCCTGGGGGCTGATCGCGCCCGCGACCTGGGTGAACTCGGGACGGAAATAGGGGCTGGCCAGATCGGGATTGCCGTCCACCATGGCGCGCCACAGATCGATGTCGGCGGGCGTCAGTTCGTCCGCCTTGATGATCTCGACCTTGAGCGAACCCGACATGCACGTCTCCCGTGTCGATCGCCGCACGTGACGATCGCAGCCGTCACCCTGCGCCACGCCCTGTTTCAGCGCGGTTTAGCGGCATGGTGAACGGGGTCTTACGGACCATCGGCGTTGACGCCTCCGACGCCGGCGTCACTATCGCCATCGCACTGGAGAGCCCCCCATGATCCGATCCCTGCTTGTCGCCGCCGTGTCCCTGGCCGTCGTGTCGACCGCCCAGGCCCAGACCGATGCTGCGGGGGAGCCGAGGGTGCGGGCGATCCTGCGAACCACCCCCCTGATCGACGGCCACAACGACCTGCCCTGGGCGCTGAGACAGGAGCATGGAAACGATCCCTATGCGGTCGATCTGGCCACCGACCTGACGGCGACCGGCCTGCACACCGACATTCCGCGCCTGCGGACCGGCGGCGTGGGGGCCCAGCTCTGGTCCGTCTATGTGCCCGCAGCCCTTCCCCCCACCGAGGCGGCGCGCGAGACCTTCGAACAGATCGACACGGTGCGCCGCATCGTCGCGGCCCATCCCGACGCCTTCGAGCTGGCCACCACCGCCGACGACATCGTCCGCATCCATCGGGCGGGAAAGATCGCCAGCCTGATGGGGATGGAGGGCGGCTATTCGATCGACGATTCGCTGGGCCTGCTGCGCCAGTTCCATGAGGCCGGCGCCCGCTACATGACCCTGACCCACTCGAAGACCACGACCTGGGCCGACAGTGCCACCGACGCGCCGAAATGGGGCGGTCTCAATCCGTTCGGGGAGGCGGTGGTCAGGGAGATGAACCGTCTGGGCATGATGGTCGACCTCAGCCACGTCTCCGAGGAGACGATGCTGGATGCGATGCGGGTGTCCGACGCGCCGGTGATCTTTTCCCATTCCTCGGCGCGGGCGGTGACCGGTCATCCCCGCAACGTCCCCGACAGCGTGCTGCGGCTGATGCCCGAGGACGGCGGCATCGTCATGGTCACCTTCGTGCCCGGCTTCATCAACGAGACCGTCCGCGCCTGGGGCGCCGACCGCGCCGCCGAGGATGCGCGGCTGAAGGCCATGAACCCCGGCGCTCCGGATGCCGTCACCGCCGGGCTGGCGGCGTGGACGCAGGCGCATCCGATCCCGCGCGCCGCCGTCTCCGACCTGTTGGCCCACATCCAGTATGTTCGGGATGTCGCCGGCATCGACCACGTCGGCCTGGGCGGAGACTTCGACGGCATCGACGCCCTGCCCGAGGGAATCACCGGCGTCGACGCCTACCCCGCCATCCTCTCCGCCCTGATGCAGGCCGGCTGGACCGAGGCGGATATCCGGAAGATCGCGGGCGAGAACATGCTGCGCGTGATGCGAGCGGTGGAGGCGGTGGCGGCGTCGAAGGCCGGCGAACGACCGGGCATGGCGGCGAACACGCCTGCATGACGATCACCTCTCCGCCGCCCTACGGCGTCGGAGAGGTGATCGTTGCCACCTGCCTCAACCCCTCCCACAGACCGATCCCGGCACTGACCGACAGGTTCAGCGACCGGGTCTCGGGGCGAATCGGGATGAAGACGCGGGAGTCGGCCGCCGCGTGGACCTCGTCGGGCACCCCGGCCGTCTCTCGACCGAACAGCAGAGTATCGTCCGGTCGAAATTCGAACCCGTCCAGCGATTCGGCACCCTTTGTCGTGAACAGCACCAGCCGGCCCGGACCCCGATCGCGCTGGAACGCGTCCCAGTCCGGATGCCGCGTCATATGGCTTAAGGGGCCGTAGTCGAGGGCCGCGCGCTTCAGGCTGCGGTCGCCGAAATCGAAGCCCACGGGCTCGATCACTTGCAGTTCCACGCCGAAACAGGCGGTCAGCCGGATACAGGCGCCGACATTCTGCGGGATGTCCGGTTGAAAAAGGGCGAGACGCATTCTAAGGCCCTCATACGCGCGGCCCGGGGGCTTGTCGCGACCCGAAATGCGACTGTTTCGCAAGAAACGACAGCGCCTTGCGGCGATGAGCCGCAAAGCCGGGCCGCCCAAGCTGGATCAGGTTCCGCTATCAGGATCGCAACCGGACGACGGCCCCGCTCCCAGGGGTCGAGGCCGGGACTTTAGAGGTGAGACGTGGCCGAACCGGTCGTAACTACAGACGGCGCGCATGGGCCGGATGGCGATGACGCCACCCGCCGCGACTTCATCCACATCGCTGCCGGGGCCATGGCCGCCGGCGCGGGTGTCATGGCAGTCTGGCCCCTGGTGAACCAGATGAACCCCGCCGCCGACACCCTGGCGCTGTCGACGATCGAGTTCGACACCTCCAAGGTCGCCGAGGGCCAACAGGTCGTCATCACCTGGCAGGGCAAGCCGGTGTTCGTGCGCAACCGCACCGCCGCCGAGATCGCGAGGGTCAAGGCCGACGACAATGCCTCGGACCTGAAGGAACCTCAGACCGACGCCGAGCGCACCAAGCCTGGCCACGAGCCCATGCTGGTCGTGATCGGGTCCTGCACCCACCTCGGCTGCATCCCCACCTTCGGCACCGGCGACTTCGGCGGCTGGTTCTGCCCCTGCCACGGCTCGCACTACGACGCCGCCGGTCGTATCCGCAAAGGCCCCGCGCCCTTGAACCTGGTCGTTCCCGACTATGAGTTCACGGCCGGCTCCACGATCAAGATCGGCTGAGAGCAGCACCGATGAGCGAACATCCGTCCACCTACGTCCCCAAGACCGGCATCGAGAAGTGGCTCGACACCCGGCTGCCGATCGTGCGTTTCGGCGCTGACTATCTGTCGCTGCCGACGCCCAAGAACCTGAACTACTGGTACACCTTCGGCGGCATCCTGACGCTGTGTCTGGTGATCCAGATCGCCACCGGCATCGTGCTGGCCATGCACTACACGCCCAACACCGAACTGGCCTTCGCCTCGGTCGAGCGCATCATGCGCGACGTCAACGGCGGCTGGCTGATCCGCTTCGTCCACGCCAACGGGGCCTCGATGTTCTTCATCGCGGTCTATCTGCACATGCTGCGCGGCCTCTACTACGGCAGCTACAAGGCACCGCGGGAGATGATCTGGATCCTCGGCTGCGTGATCTTCTTCCTGATGATCGCCACCGCCTTCCTGGGCTATGTCCTGCCTTGGGGCCAGATGTCCTACTGGGGCGCCGAGGTCATCACCAACCTGATCGGGGCGATCCCGCTGATCGGCGAGCCGATCCTGATCTGGCTGCGCGGTGGTCCGGCCATCGACAACGCGACGCTGAACCGCTTCTTCTCGCTGCACTACCTGCTGCCGTTCGTGATCTTCGGCGTGGTCGTGCTGCACCTGTGGGCGCTGCACACCTCGGGCCAGAACAATCCGGTCGGGATCCTGATCCCCAAGGATCGTCAGGCCAAGGACATGATCCCCTTCCACCCCTACTACACGGTCAAGGACGGGTTCGCGGTCCTGCTGTTCCTGATCCTGTTCTCGACCTTCGTCTTCTTCATGCCGGACGCCCTGGGTCACGCCGACAACTACATCCCGGCCAACCCGCTGCAGACGCCGGCGCACATCGTGCCCGAATGGTACATGCTGCCCTTCTACGCGATCCTGCGCGCCATCCCCGACAAGTTCGGCGGCGTGGTGGCCATGTTCGGCTCGATCGGCGTGCTGTTCATCCTGCCCTGGCTGGACACCTCGCGGGTGCGCTCGATGCGCTACCGTCCGACCATGCGCGCCTTCTTCTTCATCTTCGTGTTCGTCGGCCTGGGGCTGGGCTGGTGCGGGGGGCAACTGCCCGACGCCCCGGTGATCGGATCGTTCAAGACTTTCACCCTGATCGACGGCGACCTGAACTCCTATCTGTGGCTGACGCGCCTGTTCACCGCCTACTACTTCGCCTTCTTCTTCATCATCCTGCCGCTGGTGGGACTGAAGGAGACGCCGTTGCCGATCCCGGCCTCGATCTCGGAACCGGTGCTGTCGCATCCGGCGACGGTGTCCGGCCTCGTTCCCGCCCAAGCCGAAAAGAAGGGCTGAGCGTGATGACGCTTTCCATCCGTAAATCTCTCGCCCTGGTCGCCGCCGTCGCCGGCCTGACTGTCGCTGCGGCCCCGGCCCTGGCCGAGGGCGGCGCCCATGAACTGAAGAAGCCCGGCTTCTCGTTCGAAGGTCCGTTCGGCACCTTCGACCAAGGCCAGCTGCAGCGCGGCTACAAGGTCTATCGCGAGGTCTGCGCGGCCTGCCACTCGATGAACCTGCTGCACTTCCGCGACCTGGGCATCCCGGGCGGGCCGTTCTACGACGAGCACGCCGAGAACCCGGCCGCCAACCGCTTCGTCAAGGCCATCGCGGCCGAGGCCCAGGTGGCCGCGATCGATACCGAGACCGGTGAATCGATGATGCGTCCCGGTATCGCAGCCGACAAATTCCCGGCCCCCTATCCGAATGCGACGGCCGGTGCTGCGGCGAACGGCGGAGCCAATCCGCCCGATCTGTCGGTCATGGCCAAGGCCCGTCACGGCGGCGCGAACTATATCTACTCCCTGCTGACCGGCTATGATGCGCCGCCGGCCGAGCTGAAGATGACGCCGACCCAGCACTACAACGCCTATATGGCCGGCGACCTGACGCCGTTCATGCCCGAAGGGGCCCATGTGCCGCCGGGCGGCTTCATCGCCATGCCCAACCCGCTGGCCTCCGACGGCCTGGTCACCTACGACGATGGCACCGTCGCCTCGAAGGACCAGATGGCCAAGGACGTCTCGGCCTTCATCGCCTGGGCGTCAGAGCCCCACGCCGTTGAACGCAAGCAGGCCGGCTTCGGCGTGCTGGCCTTCCTGCTGCTGTTTGCGGGCATCACCTACGCCAGCTACCGCCGCATCTGGAAGGGCATCGCCCACTAGGGGCTGACGCCGTCCTGGAATGATCGAGCCCGCCGGATTTCTCCGGCGGGCTTTTCAGTGCCCCTCTCCCAGAGGGAGAGGGCTTGAGGCCCGCAGAGCGTAGCGATGCGTCTTGGCCGAAAGGGTGAGGGGACCA
>NZ_JBIIAY010000186.1:0-3781 GCF_044239655.1 Brevundimonas sp. | reverse complement strand
TTTGGCGACCTTCAGGCCGCGCGCGATGTCGCGGGTAAAGACCGCCGCCGACAGGCCGTATTCGGTGTCGTTGGCCAGTTCGACGGCGTGGGCCTCGTCACGGGCGCGGGTCACGGCGACCACAGGCCCGAAGCTTTCTTCGCTGAACAGCCGCATCGAAGGCGTTACGCGGTCGACGACCGTCGCCGGCATCAGTACCCCGGCCGAGGCCCCCCCGGTCACGCTGACGGCGCCGGCGGCCAAGGCGTCAGCCACCAGGCCCTCGACATGTTGGACCGTCTTCAGATCGACCACGGCGCCCAGCGGAGTCTTGCCTTCACGCGGATCGCCCACCGCCATGGTCGCGACCTTGGCGCGGAACTTCTCGACGAAGGCGTCGGCGACGGCGTCGACGACGATGATCCGCTCGGTCGACATGCAGATCTGGCCCTGGTTCATGAAGGCACCGAAGGCCGCGGCCTTGACCGCCTCGTCCAGGTCGGCGTCGTCCAGGATCACGAACGGTGCCTTGCCTCCTAACTCCAGAAGCACGGGCTTCAGGTTCTCGGCGGCCCGCCTGGCCACGATCCGCCCCACGGCGGTCGAGCCCGTGAAGTTGATGCGGCGGACCGCCGGATGATCGATCAGCGCGCCGACCACCTCGCCGGCATCGGCCGGGGCATTCGTGACCACATTGACGACGCCGTCGGGGAAGCCCGCATCGGCGAAGGCCTCGACGATCAGGGAATGGGTGCGCGGGCAGGTCTCCGACGCCTTGAGCACCACGGTGTTCCCGCACGCCAGCGGCACGGCGATGGCGCGGACGCCCAGGATGATCGGCGCATTCCAGGGCGCGATGCCCAGGACGACACCGGCGGGTTCGCGCAGCGCCATGGCAATGCAACCGGGCTTGTCGGACGGGATCACCTCGCCGCCGATCTGGGTTGTCAGGGCGGCCGCCTCGCGGACCATCCCGGCGCCCAGCATCATGTTGAACCGGGCCCAGCCCTCCGTCGCCCCGATCTCGTTCTGCATCGCCTCGACGAACGCGTCGGCTTTGGATTCCAGCGCGACCGCCGCCTTGTTCAACATCGCGCGACGCGCGTTGGGACCGAGGTTACTCCAGGCCGACAGAGCGCTCTGAGCCGCATCCACCGCCGCTGACGCGTCCGCAACGGACGCCGCAGGAGCCTCGCTGGCCACCCCCCCGGTCATGGGATTGAGCCGTTGGAAGGTTGCGCCGGACGAGCGCACGAGGGTCTGACTGGATTGAGACAAGATGCCACCCTAATGGTTTATGTTCTTATAGTTCGGATTCCTAGCAATATCGGTTGTGCGGCTCAAGCACTCTGTTCAAGATGAAGGACGAAAGGCCGGTGCCAACGACGCTAAACCACCCATTTCACGGCCTGATGGCCTTCCAGCTGCGGCAGGCGTCGGTGCTGGTCGCGGCCGATCTGGGTGAGCGTCTGGCAGACCTGTCGCTGACCATGACCAATCTTACGGTCCTGCTGATGATCCAATCCAACCCCGGCGTAACTCAAACCGAACTGGGCAAGGTGCTGGGCATCCAGCGCGCCAACCTGGCCCCATTGACAGCGACTTTTGCGGCACGTGGCCTGATCAAGAGGAACCGGATCGACGGCCGATCATACGGCCTGAGCTTAACCAGTGGAGGTGCAGACCTCGCTGCGCGTGCATGGGAACATGTCAGGGCGAACGAAATGCTTCTGCCGCACCGCTTGTCTGCCGTTGAACGAGCCGCCATCGTCGATTTGTTGCAGTCGCTGCGACCCGAGCCGCCAGGCCACCTCCAAGGCTCGCCTCTGTGATAGTAAGTGGCTAACACAGTCCTGTGTGCGGGGTTGTTCGTCCGCCTGGCACCTCCTCCCGTCAACCCGGACCCGCGTCACGATGAAGACCAAGACCCTTGCTCCACCGACCGAGGAAATCGGCAGTGCCAACGCCGCGCTGAACTTCGACGGGCTGGATGAGGTACTAGGGTTTCATGTCCGGCAGGCCCAAGGAACGATGCATCGCCGCCTGATCGAGACCCTAGCTTCCGTCGACCTGACGCAAAAGCAGGCCGGTGCCCTGTGGCTGGTCGGGGCCAATCCTGGCACATCGCAGATCGGCATCGGCGGCGCGCTGCGGATGGACCGGGCGACGACCATGGCCATCATCGATCGGCTGGAGGGCCGCACCCTAGTCGTGCGCCAACGGTCGACTGTCGATCGCCGTCGTCACGAGTTGTACCTCACGCCTGATGGTCAGAAGCTCCTGGTGCAGGTCAAGAAGCTGTCGCGCGAGCACGAGCTGAAGTTCTCGGACCGGTTCACGGCCGAGGAGCTGAAGACCCTGATCGACCTGCTGGGTCGCATCTACGGCTGAGTACCGCCGGGCGGGGTTCTGCCAGCCCAAACCGATTGCCCCGTCGTCATCCCCATCTAGCGTCGCCATATGGCCAACAGCACCAACCCGTTCCGCTACTTCGACAGTTCGCCAGAGGTGATCCGAACGGTGGTGATGATGTACGTGAAGTATCCGCTGTCCCTGCGGAACGTGGAGGACCTGCTGGCCGAGCGCGGCATCTACATTTGCTACGAGACGGTGCGGCTGTGGTGGAACCGCTTCGGCCCGATGTTCGCCGCGGAGATCCGCAGGAAGCGGGTGCAGCGCATACGCTCGTTCACGCATTGGCGATGGCACCTCGACGAGGTCTACGTGAAGATCAACGGCGAGATGCACTACCTCTGGCGGGCCGTGGACCAGGAGGGTGAAGTGCTGGAATCCTTTGCCAGAAACACCAGGGACAAGGCTGCGGCGCTGACTTTCATGAAGAAAATCATGAAGCGGCATGGTCGTGTGAGGGCAATTGCGATCGACGGTCTGCGCTCCTACAAGGCCGCGATGAAGGAGATCGGCAACGCTTCCAAACAGGAGATCGGCCTCTGGGCCAACAACAGGGTCGAGAACTCACACCTGCCCTTGCGACGACGAGAGCGCGCCATGGTGAGGTTCCGGCAGATGAAGACGCTGCAGAAGTTCAGCTTCGTCCATGCCGCCTTTCACAACCACTTCAATCAGGATCGCCACCTCATCAGCAGAGAGACATACAAAGCCCAACGCTCGGCCGCTCCGGCCGAGTGGAAGACGCTCGACGCATAGGGATCCCCTCCCCAGCCCGGACTCCACTCAGTGGAGACGAGTTGTCGTTGGACTGACAGCACCTCTGCTTGCCTTGTCTTGTTCACCCAGCCAGTCGACCGCGTTGAGCAGCCAGCGATCTTGAAGCGGCGCGACCATGTCGGGCAGGCGATGAACGAGAACGCGCATTTCGCCCGTCTTGGCGATGAAGCTGGCGGCCCCGTTCTTACGATCATGATCCCGGCTGTAGGCGGCGATGACCTCTAGGCCGTCGCCCTCAATCAGCATGCCGTTGGAAGGCTGGCCCTCGACCTGATGCAGGACGCTCATGCCGCAATCGACAGGAATGCCCGCGAATGTCGGATGGCTGCGCACATAGTTCCAGTTTCCCATCCAAGGCGCGCGCAGGCCGCCCACCTGTCCGGCATAGGAGAACAGCCCCAGGTCGGCGAGCTGTCGCCCTACGCCATCGGCCAGGCCATCCTCTTGAACCATGGCCAGCAGAGGGGTTCCGTCGCGCACCGCCGCCAGCACAGCTTCTGGAAGTTCACCCAGCACGACGGGCGGCGCGGCACCGGGTGTCGGCTGGGCCTCCAGCCCCGTCTGCTCTCCAACCTGCCGGCGTTCGATTTCGTCAGCCTTCAGACCCGAGGCG
>NZ_JBIIAY010000250.1:0-3795 GCF_044239655.1 Brevundimonas sp. | reverse complement strand
TATTGATATCAAACATTGTGGCGGCCTCTACTGACTTCTCTCCGTATCTTGTGGTGTAGCTATATGCTGTTGCTTTCATAGCCTTGTTAGCACCATCCATAACAGGAAGCCACATACTTAAAGTTTCATTTTCGATTGTTACTTCAGTAACTACCATATACCCAAGATGCTCATCGTAGAAGTATGGCTTTGCTGTAATTGGGTCAACTTTTACTTTGTAGGTTGCATCAGGACAAATCTTCTTTGTCTCGCTCCATGCCCATGCCCAACTAAGGTAAGTTAAACCGCTTTTCTTTTCTACTTTGTCGTTAACGTTGATAACCGACAGTTTTTCAAATGTGTTCATTTTAATTAAATTTGATTGTTATATAAATACTGCTTTTTCCATTTCACTAATAATTGTTTGGTAGTCTCTATCTTCTATAGTCTTTTCTTCAACATTTTTTACACCACGCACTACCGATGAGTGATGTAAGTCATATCCGTTTTTCAACATATACTTCTTGATGTATGTGATTTGGATATTTCTTTTCTTACATAAATAGTATACCAAGTATCGAGCATCTGATAAACTCCTGTTTCTTGACTTCAAGAAAAAGTCTTCCCGGCTTATTTTAAATAAGTCGATGACTCTCTCTACATACTGATTAAACACGTCTTCTTTCATTTGATTAAATTTTAATATTAAAATACAAAGATAACTAAAATGTTTGTATTTGGTGCATTTTTTTTAACAAAAAAGAACAATTATTGCTAAAATAATTAGACTTAATGATGCTAAACATATTACTGCGTTTATAATCTTATACTTCATTCTTAAATAGTTAAATCATTATACTTTACATACACGAACCCTTCGTGTGTTATCTTATCTGCTTTGTCCCAAACTCCATTTGGTATGAACTTTCCTTCCTCAGGCTTGTCTTTGACGAACTGTCCATTAATCATTTGCCCGGTGCGTTTACTTATTACATCGTATGCAGCGTTCAGGCATTCTTCAATGGTCATGCCTTGCATCTTTGCTTGAATGATAAGAGTTACTACTATATCTCCGATGGCATCTTTGATTTCATCTTTGTCATCATCTAGGATGGCATTGCACAATTCTGTCAACTCTTCTTGAGTTTTCATTGCTTGTTTCATAGGAGTAGCTTTGGATAGTATTCCCTTCTCTTCTGCCCATGACTCTATGGCGCACTCTAATTCAAAATAATCTCTCATTGTTTTTGTTTATTATTTATAATCTTATTTCTATTTTTTGTGTTGCACAACTCATTTTATGCACACCATTAATTTGGTCGCAATATTTACATTTACCATTAGTACAAAACATATCACAATTATCTGCATCATCTTCACGATTGAAGTTATGAAAGCTTTGCCACATTCCATTTGGAGCTGTGTATCTATAACAATATTCTTTCGATGGACAAAGTCCATCTGCGCATTTACTTATATCTGCCATAATTTTATCTTTTTCTAGATTGATAACTTGGTTCATCGTCTAATATACTTTGTCTTTCACGAACAATATCTTTAGGCATATATGCTGTTAACACCATCCATTTAGCAAAAAGTTTATTTGCTATGGTTACATCAATACTTCTTATATGCTCTTTCTCAAATATATTTCTAAGAGTATGTTCTATAGTTATTATATCTACTTCATTGCTCATAATAGCTCTATTTCTTGTTTAATATACTTTTTAATTGTTGTATGATTTGAGTTAAATTTTAATGAAATTTTTCTTAAACTAATATTATTATTATACATTTCAATAATTTCTTTTAACTCACAATCATTAAATTTAGGTTTAAAACCATTACTTATTGCTTTTTTATGCTCTTTAGTAAGTACTTTACCAATTCCAATTGAAATACCTTTTTTAGACTCAGATATTTTTTTCTTATGTGAATTACTTCTAATCTTTCCGGTTTGAGCTTTACTCATTCTAGTTCTAGTTTCTAAACCAAATAAAGAAGGCTTATCTTTTGTTTTTGTATATATACAGTTAAGTCCTTTTTCAATTGAATCATAAAACTCTTGCCAATAGCGTTCTCTAATATTTAAATCATCAAAATTACATATTTCAATAATCTCAAAATAATGTTGATTCCAACCATATTTAGTTATAGAATTGACTATTTTTAACTGTCTACAATATTTTTTTAGATTTTTTGAATATTGTGACTTTCTTTTTTCTAAATCTCTTGATTGTCCAATGTAAACTTTACCTTTTGGATTAGTTATTTTATAAATGCCTATCATTTTATATATTTTTTTACAAATATACAAAAAAATAATTATAAATCACAGATTTCTTGTTTAACTTCTTGCCAATAAACTGCTTCTGAATATTTACAAATTGCTTTATTTATTATCTCATCAACTGCTATTAATGCACATTGTTTGGCTTCAATAACTCTACCATCATAAATTTGTAAATATTTATTTACTAATTCTATTGCTTTGTCTCTTGGTGTCATAAGCCTTTTTCTTGTTTAAAATGATTTAATTGTTTTTGTAATGCTTCTTTATCAATATTAAATAACCACTCTGCAAATCCAATGGCGAATTCATCTGCTATTTTTACTAAATTACTATGAACTCGCTCAAAACTGTCGCCATCTGCTGACATTGTTAATGCTATCTTGCTTTCTAAATTCATAATTCTTTTTATTTTTTATAAATTTCTTTTTTTACAATTTTTTGTTGTTGTTTTTTATAATCATCATCCACATTATATTGTATATATTTTTCAGCTACTTTTAAAGTTGAAAACCCAACTGAATGTATAGACATTGACATATCTCTTACTTCGCTTAAATATATCCAAAAGTAAGTTAAAAATCTTTTTTGAACATAATACCATTTTTTACCACTCACTTCAGTTTTAATAACAATTCTATATTTCATAATCCTTTTTCTTTTTTATAGATTTCTAATAGTTCTTTTTCAGATTCATATACGTTACGTTTATAAATAAATTCTTTTGTTAAATGCTCGTAATATGTTTCTTTTCTAATCCACTCTCCAAATCCAATAGCAAATTCATCTGCTACTTGTTCGCATTTACCTTCCCAATCACTTGACCAAAATTCCATTAATATTAGTGCAAACTTTTCTTTTAGTGTCATAGTTATTCTTTTTTAAATGTTTCGTCGTAATATTCTTTTCCAAATTTAAAAGGTAATGCTTTGTTATATGCTGTGATTATCTGTTGCTTTTCCATTTCTTTGGCTTGTTTTAAAATGTCAATAGTTATATATCCAATTTCTATTTCCATTTGAGCCAACCATTCTACTGCTGTTGTCATATTATTTGTTTTTAAATTGTTCATCAAATCTCTCTAAGGCCTTATCTGCCCAAACATGCCCTCCATCTCTGTTGTATGAGTTAGGAGTAGACACATAGGCAATATAAACATCCACCCATAATCTTTTACGCAATTCTAAATCTTCATCACTGTAAGTTCTTTCTTGTCTACGAAAATCCCAATGTCCTGCTTCATCCATAAGTAATGGGTTTAATTTAGGTTGTTCTTGTTCAGGAATAACACCTGTTAGTTCTTCTACTAATGGACTAATTTTAGGTTCTTCTTTTACTTTTTCGTCATAAAGTAAACAATCACAATAATAGTCAGGTCTTTCACAAGTGCAAAGTGGTTCTTTCATGATTATCCGAATACTACTTCGCCCATTACTAAATATTGAAAGACTACGTCGCTACTGTCTGCGTCTCCGTTGTCGTTCAACTCGTTTTCCAATGCCCATTTGCATTTTTCGTCTGATGAT
>NZ_JBIIAY010000078.1:0-14552 GCF_044239655.1 Brevundimonas sp. | reverse complement strand
GTCGACGCGAGCGCCCGCGCCGATCGATGGCCTCGGCGGCGTGCGGGCGACGGGGCAACGGCGTGTAGGATTCCTCGTCCTCGCCGTCGTCCATGATCATGGTGTTGAGCCACTCGCCCAGCGTCATGCCGGAGCGACGGGCGAGGTCCTTGGCGACTTCACGCGCCTTGGGGTCGATGCCCTTTACGCTCCACGGCGCAGCTGCGCTCACTGATTCGCTCCTCGACCCATACGCGGCACGCTAATCGTCGATATCCGGGGTGTAAACGCATGGTTAACCCCAAGATATAGAGGTCTGGGTATCTTCCTGTGGACAGCCCCGCGCCTGGGCCGTTTCTCGGGCCGGCATGGTTAATGGGCCGTAAAGATTAACGACCCGGCAAGGATTTCGGCTTGCGGCCCGCAGGATGCGCCGCCACATGCGCGCCGTGCCCCTGATCCCTACCCTGATCCTGCTCGCCGCCACCTTGGGGCTGATGGTCTTCGCCGGCTGGCGCGGGGCCCAGCCGCCCGACGTGGTGCGCGGACCCCGGATGGCACCCTGGCGGTTCCTGATGCTGCTGTCGGGCGCCGTCGCCTTTCTGCTGGTGATCCATCTGGGGGCACTGGCCGGGTTCGGCCCGCCGGCCTGATCGGGAACCTCAGCGTTTCCAGCCGGTTCTCCTTGCCGACCCCACGCACAGGAGCATGACATGGCCGACGACCTGACCCCCGCCGAGGCGGAAAAGGAATTCTGGAAGAGCCTGAAGGAATCCAACACCGGGATGCTGGGCCTCGACCAGCCCGGCTATCACAGCCAGCCGATGACCGGCTATGCCGAGCCCGAGACCGGCACCATCTGGTTCTTCACCCGCGACGACACCGACTTCGCCCGCGACGTGGCGGCCGGAGGGGTCGGCGGCGGCGGCCAGTCGGGCATGTTCACCTATCAGGCCAGGGACCAGAAGGTTCAGGCCTGCATCCACGGCGAGCTCTCGATCGACAACGACCGTGAGCGGATCAAGAAATACTGGAACCCGGTCGTCGCCGCCTGGTACCCCGACGGCAAGGACGACGCCCACCTGACCCTGATCCGTTTCGACGGCGAAGACGGCCGCGTCTGGGTCTCCGACAAGGGTGCAGTGGGCTTTGCCTACCAGGTGCTCAAGGCCAACCTGACCAAGACCATCCCCGACGCCGGCGGCGTCTCGGACGTCAACCTGAACTAGGCCTGTTCGGCCAGCTGAAGCCGCCGCGTCCCGGACGCGGCGGCTTTCGCGCGACTAGACCTTGGTCAACCTCAAATCTTGGTAGTCGTATGAGAAATCGGCGTCGGGGCTGAGCGCCTTCATCGTCGCGCTGCGCCCATCTGCGGCGAAGGTGATGAGCAAATCCTCCTCGCGCTTGTCCGGGAACCGCGTCCGCATCGTCTCGCCCTCATACGGCTCCAGCGGGCCCTTGAGCGCCGGGGTCCGGCTGAACGACAGCCATAGCCCCTGACCCCGCGTCTCGATGACGATGTCGCCGTACCAGGGATCGCGCCAGGTCCCGGCATAGGCCGCCAGGGGCTGCGACGGCGGCGCGCCCGCCTGTTGCTTCGCATCGATCCCGGCGGCTGCGGCAACGGCCCTGGCCGTGGCATCCGCCGCCAGCTTCTGGGAGTCCGCGATCCAGTCAAAGCCCGCCTTGCCCATCACGATGTCGGCAATACCGCTGCGCAGCGCTCGCAGCAGGAAGCTCTCCTCCGCATTGGAAAAGATCGAGAACCCGACGTTCCGGCCCGGCAGCAGCACGGTCGCCGAGATCCCGCCCGGCGACCCGCCGCCGTGGCTGATCAACCGCTCGCCGCGATAGTCCTGGACCTGGAACCCCATGGCATAGGTCGAGGCGATGGCGCGGCCGGGCAGTTCGGCCGTCGGTCCAGGCGAGGAGCCGACGATGATGTTGGGCCGCCACATCTCGCGCGCCGTCGCCTCCGAGAACAGCCGCGATCCATCGGGCAGGGCCCCCATGGCCAGGCGCACCTTGATCCATTTGGCCCAGTCGACCGGATTGGTGCAGAAGCCGCCCGCCGCCGCCGCCGAATCCCAGTTCCAGACCTCGGCGATCGAGTCCGCGATCTGCACCATCGGCCCATGGGTCCGCAGCGGCGGCCCGACCCGCGCGTGCGGCAAGGCCGACTTCGCCGGATCGGCCATCGTGGTCATCGGCACGGTCTCGGTCATGCCGACACGGTCGAGGATGCGGGTCTGGACGAAGTCCTCCCACGTCATGCCGGAGACCTTTTCGATCACCGCCCCGGCGACCACGAACATCAGGTTGCAGTAGTGGTAGTTTGCCCGGAACCCGTCCTCGATCGGCACGAAGGCCGCCTGGCGCAGCACCTCCTCGCGGGTCCGGTCCGAGTTGGGCCAGAACAGCAGGTCACCGGCACCGAGTCCGAAGCCTGCGCGGTGGCTCAGCGTATCGCGCACGGTGATCCGCTCGCCGATCACCGGATCGGACAGGGTAAAGCCCGGCAGATAGGTCCGCACCGGCTCGTCCCACTTTACCTTCCCCTCGTCGACCAGGATGGCCAGGGCGGCGGCGGTGACGTTCTTGGTGTTCGACGCGATGGCGAACAATGTGTGCTCATCGACCCGACCCGGTGCGTCCATCCGGCGCACGCCATACCCTTTGGCCAGAAGGGTCTGGCCGTCCTTGACCAGGGCGATCGACAGGGCCGGCTGATCCGGGAAGGCCTCCATGGCCTGTCGGACGAAGGCATCCACCGCTCCGGCGAGGGCCTCACCGTCCGCAGGTGCAGACTGGCTCCACGCCAGCCGGGGCGCGGCGACCGCACCGAGACCGGCGACCGACGACAGGGCCTGACGACGCGAGAGAGACAGGGACATCGAGACGCTCCGTGGACTGTGAACGAAGGCTAGCGGGGCCGCTCGCACCGCGCCAGAGGGCGGGACGGCTTTGCAGATGTCTACCGGTGTCATATAGGTTGCGAAACCGCCTCCAGAGCGGACCACCCGGGAGCCTTCATGTCCATCCGCACCGCCTGGATCGCCGCCGCCGTCGCCCTGTCGCTCGGGGCCTGCGCCACCGCCCCCGTCCGCGCCGAGACCCCGCCGGTCACCTGGGGCACGGGCATCGTCAAGCAGGATGCATCCTGGTACGCCTCGGCCGACGCACGCCGGATCGCCGATACCGTCATCCTGTATCAGTCGGCCGAGGGAGGCTGGCCCAAGAACACCGACCTGATGGTCGCCCCGACCGGGCCGCTGGATCCCAACCTGGCCAACACCTTCGACAACAACGGCACCACCCTGCCGCTGACCTTCCTGGCCAGGGTCATCGCGGCCGGAGGCGAGACCCCGGCCCGACGCGCGGCCTTCGACAAGGGACTGGATTACGTCCTGGCCGCCCAGTACGCCAACGGCGGCTGGCCCCAGTTCTTCCCTCTGCGCCAGGGCTACTACACCCACATCACCTACAACGACGACGCCCAGGTCCGGCTGCTGACGCTGGTCGACGAGATCGCGGCGGGCAAAGCCCCCTACGGCTTCGTCGATGCGACGCGAAAGGCCCGCGCGGCCGACGCCGTCGCACGGGGGGTGGACGTGATCCTGAAGACCCAGGTCGTCCAGAACGGCAGGCTGACGGTCTGGTGCGCCCAGCATGACGAAGTGACCCTGGCCCCCGCCTGGGCTCGCCGGTTCGAGCCGCCGTCCCTGTCGGGCTATGAGAGCGTCGGCATCACCCGTTTCCTGATGTCGCGGCCCGACCCCTCGCCCGAGATCATTGCCGCCGTCGAGGGCGCGGTCGCCTGGTTCAAGGCCAACGGCATCCCCGACATCGCCGTCGAACGCTTCACCGACGCTGAGGGCAACCCCGACCGTCGCGTCATCCCCGCCCCCGGCCAGACCCTGTGGGCGCGGTTCTACGATCTTGAGACCAACCGCCCGATCTTCATGGGCCGGGAGTCGATCGCCAAGGCTTCCCTGGCCGAAATCGAGCGCGAGCGCCGCGCCGGCTACAACTATTTCGACGGTGCCCCCGCCAACCTGATCGCCCGCGACTACCCGGCCTGGCGGGCGCGGATCGGCCGACCGCTGTAGCGGCCACTGGACAGGATGGCGCTGGCGACGCACATCGCCTGAATGGCCGCCGACCTTCGCGATGTCATCCGCGCAGCTGCGCAGGATCTCGGCTTTTCCGCCTGCCGCTTCGCCTCGGCCGCGGAGCCCTGGAGCGCCGGCGAGCGACTGGCCCATTTCGTCGAGGCCGGTCGGCACGGCGACATGGGCTGGATGGAGACGACGCTCGAGCGCCGCGCCCACCCCACGGCGATGTGGACCGATGCGCGCACCGCCATTGTGCTGGGCGTCAACTACGGCCCCGACCACGACCCCCTGCCCGAGATGGCCGATGCCTCGGCAGGCTATGTTTCGGTCTATGCGCGCGGCGACGACTATCACGAACTGATCAAGGGCCGGCTGAAACAGCTGGCCGGCCAGGTCGCCGCCCGCACCGGGGCCGAAGTGAAGGTCTTCGTCGACACCGCCCCCCTGATGGAAAAGCCCCTGGCCCAGCGGGCCGGCCTCGGCTGGCAGGGCAAGCACACCAATCTGCTCAGCCGCGAGCACGGCAACTGGCTGTTCCTCGGCGTCATCCTGTCGGCCGCCGAGATCGAGCCGGACGCGGCCGAGGGCGAACACTGCGGATCCTGCAACGCCTGCCTCGATGCCTGCCCCACCAAGGCCTTTCCGGCCCCGTTCCAGCTCGATGCGCGGCGCTGCCTGTCCTATCTGACCATCGAGTTCGCCGGGCCCTGGCCGGTGGAATTCCGCACGGCGACGGGAACGCGCATCTACGGCTGTGACGACTGTCTGGCCGTCTGCCCCTGGAACAAGTTCGCCTCGGCCTCCAGCGAGGCCCGGCTGATGGCGCGCGACAGCCTGGTCAGCCCCCGCCTGTCGGACCTCGCCGCGCTCGACGACACCGCCTTCCGCGCCCTGTTCTCGAAGAGCCCGATCAAGCGGATCGGCCGCGACCGCTTCATCCGCAACGTACTGTACGCCATCGCCAACAGCGAAAACGGCGACCTGATCCAGGCCGCCGTTTACTTGCTCGATGACCCCTCGCCGCTGGTGCGGGGGGCCGCTGTCTGGGCCGTCGGGCGGCTGGTCGAGCCCGGCCGTTTCGCCCTGCTGAGGAACGAACGGCGCGACACCGAGACCGACCCCGACGTGATCGGGGAATGGGGGAGGTTTGCACCCTCCCCCGCTCTCTGACCTACCAGATGCGAACGCGTTCTTCCGGCGGCAGGTAGTATTTCGTGCCCGGCTGGACGTTGAACGCCTCGTACCAGGCGTCGTGGTTCCGCACAGGGCCGATGACGCGGAACATGGCCGGCGAATGCGGGTCCGTGGCGACCTGCTGTTTCGCGGCTTCGTCGCGCATCTTGGACTGCCAGACCTGGGCCCAGCCGTAGAAGAAGCGCTGGTCGCCGGTCGTGCCGTCCAGCACGGGGGCCGGCTGGCCGTTCAGCGACAGGTGATAGGCCTCAAGACCCACCGCCACGCCCGAGGCGTCGCCGATGTTCTCGCCCATCGTCAGCCCACCCTGGACCTTGTAGCCCGGCAGGGGCTCATAGGTGTCGTACTGGGCGCCCAGACGCGTGGTCAGTGACTGGAAGTTCGTCTTGTCGGCGTCGGTCCACCAGTTGCGCAGCACGCCGTCGCCGTCGGACTTGGAGCCCTGGTCGTCGAAGCCGTGGCCGATCTCGTGGCCGATGACGCCGCCGATGCCGCCGTAATTGACGGCCGGGTCCGCGTCCGGATCGAAGAACGGCGGCTGCAGGATCGCGGCTGGGAAGACGATCTCGTTGTTCGCGCTGTTGTAATAGGCGTTCACGGTCTGGGGCGTCATGCCCCACTCCTGCTTGTTGACCGGATCGTTCAGGCGGTTGCGCTGGTAATCCCACTGGAATTGACCGGCGCGCTGGGCATTCCCGAACAGGTCATCGGCGCGAACCTGAAGCGCCGAATAATCTCGCCACTTGTCGGGATAGCCGATCTTGACCGTGAACTTGCGCAGCTTCTCCTGGGCCGCCGCCTTGGTCTCCGTGCCCATCCAGGTCAGGCCCTCGATGCGGTGCGACAGGGCGGTGCGCAGGTTGGCGACCAGGGTCTCCATCTTGGCCTTGGACTCGGCCGGGAAATATTCGGCGACGTACAGACGACCCGCCGCCTCGCCCAGCATCCCCTCCGCGAACGAGATCGAGCGCTTTTCACGGCTGCGCTGCTCGGGCTGACCCGACAGGTCGCGCGAACGGAACTCCCACTGGGCGTCCGAGAACCGCTTTGACAGCAGGGGCGCCGCGCCGTCGGCCGTCTGGAACGCCTGCCAGGCCTGCAACAGCGCGACCGGCGTCTCGGCATAGATGGCCGCGATCTTGGGCACCGCAGTGTTCTGGGCCACGATCAGGCGGGGCGTGTCCCCCAGTTGCGCGGCGTCGAAATAGGCCTGCCAGTCAAAGCCCGGGGCCTCGGAGACCAGCTGGGCGATGGTGTATTCGTTGTAGGTCTTGTCGCGGTTGCGGTTCTCGATCGGGGTCCAGTGGGCCTCGGCGATCCGGGTCTCGAGCGCCACGATGGCGGCGGCGTTCTCGGCGGGCTTGTCCCAGCCGATCATGGTCAGCATGCGCTCGACATAGGCCTGATACTTGACCTTCTTGTCGGCATAGAGCGGTGACAGATAGTAGTCGCGGTTGGGCAGGCCGATGCCGCCCTGGCCCGCGGCGACGACGTAGCGGTTCGGGGCCTTGGCGTCGATCGTGATGCCGGTGCGGAAGAAGGACGAGCCCAGCTTGCCGATGGTGTTGCCCATATAGGCGGCCATCTTCTCATGGCTGTCGGCGGCACGGATGGCGGTCAGATAGGGCTGCAGCGGCTGGGCATCCAGTTGCTCGACCCGGGCCTCGTTGGCGTACGAGCGATAGGCGTCGGCGATCTTGGCCTCGTCCGAACCCGGCGTCAGGTCGGTGCGCGCGGCCAGGCCCGTGACCAGTTCCTTCATCCGGTTGTCCGACAGTTCGCGCAGCAGGGCAAACGAACCATAGGACGTGCGGTCCGACGGGATCTGCAGCGACTGCAGCGCCGCGCCGTTGGCGTACTCCATGAAGCTGTCGCCCGGGTTCACCGAGGTGTCGCGACCGGCCAGGTCGAAGCCCCAGGTGCCGTATTTCGGTGCCGTGGTGCCCTGGTAGCCCGAGGCGGGGGCCGAGGTCTGGAACAGCGAGACGATCGTGCAGGCCTCGTCGACGCATTCGTGGTCGTCGGATTGAGCGGAGAAGTCCTGCGCCATGGCGGGAAGGGCCGCGGGCAGCAGCAATGCGCCGATCGCGGCACCGAGAAGCAATGTCTTCATTGGGGGAAATCCTGGAACGCGAGAAAAGGGGGTCAGACCTCGGCGTGGACGCCGTTCGGCGGGGAACCTACGCCTCAGGACCGGCCCGTCGCCTTAAAAAAGATTCATGAATCTTCGGCGACGGTTCTGCGGCCGGACCAACGTTCAATGCCGAATATGCCGGTGAAGACCGATCGCGCCCATTCGCCGCGCTGCGCATTCCCTTGGCCACGCCGGTGCGGCTATAGTGGCCCCGAACCCCATCTCGCCACCGTTCGCCCCCACGGGCGCAATCTCGCGCGTCGGGCGACCTGACGGGAGAGCGAATGGCGATCGGGCACGGCGGCGGCGGCGAGTACAAGGATCTGGTCGTCTTCCTGGCGGCGGCGGGCGTCGTGGTGCCCCTGTTCAGCCGGTTGAAGATCAGCCCCGTGCTCGGGTTCCTCGCCGCCGGCGTCCTGCTGGGCCCGCACGGTCTGGGCAGTCTGGCCGAAAACGCGCCCTGGCTGTCCTGGTTTACGATCTCCGACCCGACCCAGATCGCCCAGCTGAGCGAACTTGGCGTGGCCTTTCTGCTGTTCATGATCGGGCTGGAGCTGTCGTGGGAACGGCTGAAGTCCATGCGTCGCCTCGTCTTCGGCCTGGGGCTGATGCAGGTCGTGATCTGTTCGGTGGTGCTCGGGGCCGGTTTCGCCCTGCTGGGCCAGTCGCTGGCAGGGGCGGCCGTGCTGGGCATGGGCCTGGCCCTGTCCTCGACGGCGGTCGTCATGCCCGTGATGGCCGAGCGAGGGCGACTGAAGGGGGCGGTGGGCCGATCCACATTCGCCGTCCTGCTGGCCCAGGATCTGGCCGTGGCGCCGATCCTGATCACCGTCTCCCTGCTGGTCGCGGCCGCCGCGCCCGGCGGTCTGCTGGAACCCCAGTTGATCGGCCGCACCCTGTTTGCTCTGGCCCCGGCGGCCATCGGCCTGGCCCTTGTGGTCGTCATCGGCCGACTGGTGCTCAGGCCCCTGTTCCGGTCAGTGGCGCGCAGCCGCAAGCGCACCAACTCGGGTCAGGAACTGTTCGTCGCCCTGTGCCTGTTGATCGTGGTCGGTGCCGGCGTCGCGGCCCAGGCGGCGGGCCTGTCCATGAGCATCGGCGCGCTGATCGCCGGGGTCATGATCGCCGAGACCGAGTACCGCCGCGAGGTCGAGATCAATATCGAACCGTTCAAGGGCCTGTTGCTGGGCGTCTTCTTCGTCGGGGTCGGCATCGGCCTGGATGTCCGGGCGGTGGCCGCCGATCCGCTCTTCATCTTCGGTCTCGCCGCCCTGATCACCGCGGTCAAGGCGGGGCTGATCTTCGGTCTGGCCCGGCTGTGGGGCATCGGTGCCCGCACCGCCATCGAGACCGCCCTGGTCCTGGGCCCGGCAGGGGAGTTCGCCTTCGTCATCCTGGCCACCGGCATGGCCGAGGGCGTCGCCCCGCCCGCCTTCACCCAGGGCGTCATGCTGTCGGCGACCATCAGCATGTTCACCGTGCCGCTGATGGCCGCCCTCGGCCAGCGACTGTCCCGCCGGCCGGAGACCTCGACCGGACTTGCGGAGGACACCCCACCTCCGGTGGTTCGCGACGGCGCGGTGATGATCGTGGGCTATGGCCGGGTCGGGCGGCTGGTCGGCGACATGCTGGCCGAGCACAATGTCCCCTTCATCGCACTCGACACCGATCCCGCCGCCGTCACCGCGGCGCGCAAGGCGGGGGTCGACATCTACTACGGCGACGCAGGCCGCGCGGAGATGCTGGAACTGTGCGGGATCGGCACCGCCCGCGCCCTCGTCGTCACCATGGACGCCCCCGGAAAGGTGGACGAGGTCGTCATCGCCGCCCGCGCCCTGCGCTCGGAAATGACCCTGATCGCGCGCGCCCGCGACGACCGCCACGCCGCCCGTCTGTATGGCCTGGGGGTTACCGACGCGGTTCCGGAGACGACCGAGGCCAGTCTGCAACTGGCTGAAAACACCCTGGTCGACATCGGGGTGCCCATGGGGCTGGTGCTGGCCTCCATCCATGAAAAGCGCGACCAGTTTCGCGCGGTGTTCCAGGCCGCGACGCCCGCCGATCGCCGGAACCGTCCGACCCGGGCCCTGCGCGGATCGACCCCGGGCAGCTGATTCAGGCCTGGCGGCGCGACGGAATGGACGGCGTGCCGCGTTGCAAACCCCTGTAACCGACGCTGACGTCACAGGGGTCGGTGACCCTGTGTCACATCAACCGCTCATTCATGAATGGACCCCATTTTCGTCATCGTTTCGTGATGAACCCCACCTCCCCCCAGCAGCAGCCGGACAATTCGGGTCGGCTCCTGCCCTGTTCTTCGCCGAGACGGCGACCTCGAAATCGTCTCACGTTCGTTCTTCCACCGGTCGCTGTCAGCCGGTCCAGAGTCAGAGTCCCCCCCTCATGTCCCAATCCCTCGCGACTGCCCTTCACGCCGACGACGCCGAGGCCGCGCCGCGCCTCAACCGCCGCCAGGCCGCCAAGGTCCGGACGCGCCAGAAGGTTCTCGACGCCGCCCGCAACCTGTTCGCAGAGCGCGGTTATGAGCCCGCCACCATCCGCGACATCGCCAAGGGTGCCGGCATGTCGACCGGCGCCGTCTTCGCCAATTTCCAGGACAAGGCCGAACTGTTCGAGGCCGTCCTGACCGAGGACATGACCCGTCTGGCCGACACGGTGAAGACCGGTGCCGGTGAAGGTTCGGCCCAGGCCCGCCTGAACGCCGCTTTGGCCGCCGGCTATCACGGCTCACTGGATCAACTGCCCCTGTTCCAGGCCATCGTCGCCCGTTCCTGGTTCCAGCCCCTGGCCGCCGAGACCCGCGCCCGCGCTGTGACCAAACAGCTGCTGGTCGTGATCACCGACATCCTGCGCGACGGCGTGTCGAAGGGCGAGCTGAGCCAGGACGCCGATGTGCCGCTGCTGACCGAACTGGTCTGGGACGCGTATCTGTCCAACTACCGCCGCGCCGCTTACGACGGCTGGAGCGCTGCCCAGCTGACCGACCACGTCGCCAAACAGGTCGCGGTCATCCTGGCCGGTGCGCTGACCCGGAAGTAGGCCCCGGCCCTGACATCAAAGGGGCTGCCGACCGGCAGCCCCTTTTTCGTGCGCGGCACAGACCGGTCAGCTCTTCCACCTTAGTACCGCCGGTTCGACCGGATTCTGGAACGCCCGTCCCTCGGCGCGGCTTCGGATCCATTCGCGCTTGAGCTGCTGGTACCATTTCGCCTGTCGGTCGGCGTCATCGATCCAGATCAGGGCCGGGTCGTAGCGCAGGCCCTCGTTCTGCAGGTTCACCATCCCGCCGTCCTGTTTCAGGAAGGCCCGCACCCCCATCCGCAGGAAGGGCTTGGCGACGCCGAAGACCCAGTGGTCGGACCAGAAGATCTGGGTGATCCGCGTCTTCGTCTCCGTCACGGGCGTCAGGCAGGTCAGGGCGAGGACCTGTTTCTCCCCCACCTGGATATGCTCCCAGCGATAGCCGGGCAGGCGGAAGGTGATCTCCGTCGCCGGCGCCCCGCCCAGGATTCGATAGGCCCTGCTGTTCGACGACGGCGCGTGTCGCACCATCGCAAAACCCTCGGGGCGCGGCTCGAAGGCCTTGGCCTTCTCGTGCATCGACCGCGTCGACCGCCACCACCACTGCTGATGCACATAGGGACCATGGGCGGGGTCCATCAGGCCGACGACGGCGTGGTCGATATGGCTGTCGAAATCCATCCACTCGACCAGTTTCGCCTCGCCCCCAACGACCCCGGGAAAGACGGGCGGCGCGTGATCCGGCGCGGCGTCCGAACGCGGGTCCGAGCGCATCCAGACGAACACCATCCCCTGGCTCTCGACCACCAGATAGGACCGCACCCGGATGCGCCCCGCCTCATAGGCCTGATCCTCGACCAGCGACGGAATGGCCGCGCAGACGCCGTCCGGTCGGAACCGCCACCCGTGATAGCAACACTCGACCGTCTCGCCCTCGCCCGGATGCTCGACCAGCTGCCCGGCCGAAAGGGGCGCGGCCCGATGGGGACAGATGTCGCGCATCCCATAGACGCCCCCCGCCCGGGTCCGGCCGATCAGCACCGGCTCGCCCATCAGCTCATGCCGCTTCAGCGAGCCCGGCGTCACATCGCGCGACAGGGCCACGAAATACCAGGCGTCCAGCACGTAGCCCTTGCCGAACGCACTGGGCGGGGCCTTGGCCTCGGGGGCGGTCGTCAGGACGGATGCGGAGTCGGCGGCGGGCATGTCACCATCCTACCGTCCGGATCAAGGCGCGTCATCAAGCGCAGAGTTTGACAAACCTTGCCATCCGGCAGAGCATCACCCCATGGCCACGATGAACATCTCCCTCCCCGATCAGATGAAGGCCTGGGTCGAGGCCCAGTCGGCCGACGGTCGCTACTCGAACTCCAGCGACTATGTCCGCGACCTGATCCGCAGGGAGCAGGTTCGCGCCGAGAAGATCGCCAATATGCAGCGACTGGTCGATGAAGGCCGTGCGAGCGGCGTGTCCGACCATTCTCCGCGACAGATCATCGACGACATCCGCGCCGAACTTCGCCAACACGCCTGAGGTGGGAATCCTTCGGATCAGTCTGGCAGCCAGGCAGGACTTGTCGACGATCTATCGGCACGGCGTGGAAGCATTCGGGCAACGACAGGCCGACCGCTACATCGACGGTCTTCTCGACACTCTCGATCTGCTAGCTGATTTTCCCGAGATGGCCCGGGTCCGAGACTCGCTGAACCCTCCCGCCCGCGTCCACGGACATCTTCGGCACGTCATCGTCTATGATTTGCTGGCAGACGAGATCGTATTGATCGTTCGGATTCGTCATGCCCTGGAAGACTGGCAAGGCTTGTCAGGAGACATGAACCAATGACCCACCCTATCCACATCGGCATCGGCGGCTGGACCTTCGAGCCGTGGCGCGGGGTCTTCTATCCCGACGGGCTGACGCAAAAGCGCGAACTCGAGTTCGCCTCGCGGGCCCTGACCTCGATCGAGATCAACGGCACCTACTATTCGACCTTCAAGCCCGACAGCTGGATGAAGTGGCGCGACGAGACGCCCGAGAGTTTCAAATTCTCGGTCAAGGCCAGCCGCTTCTGCACCAACCGCAAAATCCTGTCCGAAGGCGGCGAGAGCTTCGCCAAATTTCTCGATCAGGGCCTGACCCTGCTGGGCGACAAGCTGGGGCCGATCAACTGGCAGTTCATGGGGACCAAGAAGTTCGACCCCGTGGATTTCGAAGGCTTTCTCAAACTGTTGCCGCCCGAGAAGGACGGCGTGCAGTTGCGGCATGCGCTCGAGGTCCGCAATCCCAGCTTCGACACCGAACAGTTCCGCGACCTGGCCCGCAAATACGGCGCGGCCATCGTCTATGCCGTCGATGACGAGGCTCCCGAGTGGCCCCGGATCGATGCCGACACCGCCGACTTTACCTATGCCCGGCTGATGTCGAGCCGCGAGGACGAGCCGACCGGCATGACCTCGGACGAACTGGACGCCGTGGCGGCCCAGACTCGGGGCTGGGCCGAGCGCGGACCGGTCTTCGCCTATTTCATCTCGGGGGCCAAGGTCCGGAACCCGGCGGCGGCCCAGGCGCTGATCAAAAAGCTGGCCTGAACCGTTGCGGTTCGCATCTGTCGCCTACATCTGAGGCGCTGCCATCCCGGAGCCTTTCCCATGCCCATCGCCACCCGCGCCTTTGCCGCGACGACCTCGACCGCGCCCCTCACCCCCTTCGCCTTCGACCGTCGCGATCCGGGCCCGGACGATGTGGCCATCGACATCAAGTTCGCCGGCATCTGTCACTCCGACCTGCACATCGTGAAGAACGACCTGGGCAACACCGTCTACCCGATCGTGCCGGGCCACGAGATCGCGGGCCTGGTCACCGCCGTCGGGGCCAATGTGACGAAGTTCAAGGTCGGCGACCGGGTCGGGGTCGGCTGCATGGTCGACAGCTGCCGCACCTGCGCCTCCTGCGTCGAGGGCGAGGAGCAGTACTGCATCCCCGGCTTCACCGGCACCTATGGCAACCCGGACAAGCACAGCGCCGAATCCGGCCAGCCGATCACCCAGGGCGGCTATTCGGACAAGATCGTCGTCGATCAGGCCTTCGTGCTGAACATCCCCGACTCGATCGCGCTGGACGTCGCCGCGCCCCTGCTGTGCGCCGGCATCACCACCTATTCGCCGCTGAAGCACTGGAACATCAAGCCGGGGTCGAAGGTCGCCGTCGTCGGACTGGGCGGACTGGGCCATATGGCGGTCAAGCAGGCGGCTGCGATGGGGGCCGAAGTCACCGTCCTGTCGACCTCGGACCGCAAGAAGGCCGACGCGGAACGGATGGGCGCCAAACATTTCCTGATCAACTCCGACAAGGCTGCGATGAAGGCGGCGGCCGAGAAATTCGACCTCATCATCAACACCGTCTCCGCGACCCATGAGATCGCAGGTCACCTTCAACTGCTGGCCCATGACGGCACCATGGTCATGCTGGGCCTGACGACAGAGGCCATGCCCGTCTTCGCCATGCCCCTGCTGTGGCGTCGCCGCAGCGTCGCCGGCTCCCTGATCGGCGGCATCCGCGAAACGCAGGAGATGCTCGACTTCTGTGCCGAGCACGGCATCGCCTCGGACATCGAGGTCATC
Organism: Brevundimonas sp.; assembly: GCF_044239655.1. GTDB lineage: Bacteria > Pseudomonadota > Alphaproteobacteria > Caulobacterales > Caulobacteraceae > Brevundimonas. The sequence continues at coordinate 466 of NZ_JBIIAY010000078.1, read as the reverse complement.
GCGCCGGACCAGATCAACGAGGCCTATGCCCGGCTCGAGAAATCCGACGTCCGCTACCGCTTCGTCATCGATATCGAAAAGTTCGACCAGGCCGCCTGATCCGGAGACGCGCCGGGGCCCCGGTCCCGGCGTCTATTCCGCGTCCGGCTGGACGTCCGGGCGGGCCGCGGCGAAGGCCGGCAGGGCCGCACAGGCGGCGTCGATCGCCTCCAGACGCGGCCAGCGCAACTCGACCCCGAACCGTCGCGCATTGCCCATCTGAGGGATCAGGCAGACATCGGCCAGGGTGGGACTGTCCCCGAACGCGAATGGCCCCGGCCGGTCCTCGACCAGTCGCTCCAGCGCGTCGAAGCCGTTGGAAATGACTGTCCGCGCCCAGTCCTGCGTCTGATCCGGCGTCTGGCCCAGCCCTGCCAGGGCCTTCAGCACCCGCAGGTTCTGAAGCGGATGGATGTCGCAGGCGATG
>NZ_JBIIAY010000077.1:0-14606 GCF_044239655.1 Brevundimonas sp. | reverse complement strand
AACTGAACCCCCGCTTTTTCAGGGCCTTGGCCATGTCGACCGAGGCGTCGCTCTGGGTCAGTCCGACCGGGCTGCCCTGCACCGGACGGCCATCGACGAACGACCACAGCCAGGCGGAAAAGTCCTCGCCGCCGTCGCGCATGTCCAGCCAGACCCGGGCCCCCCGGATCGTCGCATCGATCTTGGCCCGGGAGCGGATGATCCCCGGATCAGCCAGCAGCCGCGCCCGGTCGGTGTCGTCGTACCGGGCGACCTTTTCCGGATCGAAGCCGTCGAAGGCGGCGCGCAGGGTCTCCCGCTTTCTCAGGATTGTGATCCATGCCAGCCCGGCCTGGAACCCGTCCAGCGCCAGCTTTTCCCACAGGGCACGGGCGTCGTACTCGGGCACCCCCCATTCGGTGTCGTGATAGGCGACATAGAGCGGGTCGGTCCCGCACCAGGCGCAGCGATGGATCGGGGTCATGGAACCTCCGCGAAGGCCCGGACCGGGAACGTCCCGAAGCCGGTAATCTTGGGCGGCGCGGCGCTGAAGCGAAAGCCGTGGTCAGGCAAGGCGTTCAGGCCACGCATGTGTTCGACGATCGCAATGCCCGCGCCCAGCAGCACCGTATGGACCGGCCGGGACTTGCCGCGCGTGTCGTCGATATTGTGGGAATCGATGCCGACCAACGTCGCCCCGGCGTCGATCAGATACTCCGCTGCCTGTTCCGTCACAAACGGATGGTCCTCGAAATAGGCGTCCGTCCGCCAGTGCTGATCCCAGCCGGTATGGATCAGAACGGCCTTGCCCTTGAGGTCGAGACCACGGAACGCCTCCACCTCCACGGCCTGGACGTCCGTTGCCCGCACTACGACGCCCGGCAGACAGACCAGACGCTCGAGGACCAAAGCGCTGAGGTCGTCGCCATCCGCGAAACGATGGAAGGGGGAGTCCAGATAGGTTCCGGTGTTTCCAACCATGTCGATCCGCCCGATCTGAAACTCGGCCCCGCCATCATAATTTCCACGCGACGCTTCGCGGCTGAGGTGGTCGCAAATCAAGGGTGCCGGCAGCCCCTTGTAGGTGATCATCCCGGCTTCGATCGTGTGGCTGAGGTCCAGCAGCGGCATGGCGTCTCCGGTGGGTGCAGGCGCGGATGGCGTATCTGGCACGACGATTCGAGTCATGCCGGGCTTTCAGCCATGCCCCATCCTATCGCCGTCATGTTCGGAAAGTCGTGGTCGCCGGGCGAAATCTGGCACAGGATCGCTTCGGGGAAGACTTGGGGAAGCGCCGTCATGACGATCAGGATCTGGACCGCCGTCGCGATGATCGGCGCCCTGCTGGCCGGGGCGGGGGCCCGGGCACAGACGACGCCGCAACCGACGCCCGCCGCCGCCGAGGCACCGCGCGTCTCGCTGGAGGCCGTGGCCCAGGCCATGGACAGGGGCGACATCGCCGCCCTGCGCGTCGCTGCCATGGACCGCGACCTGATCGACCAACTCAGGGCGACCGACCCCGACACCTTGATCGAGTTCCAGCTGTCCCTGGCCGAGGCCTATGACAAGGCGGGCCTGAAGGACGAGGCGACCGCCGCCTATGTCCAGGCCCTGGTCTCGATCCTCCAGTTCCGGGGCCAGGGTCATGTCTCCATGATCGAGCCACTTGAGGCCGTCGGCCGTCTGGCCACCGAACCCAGCCTGAAGGCCGACTGGTTCCTGAGGGCCTACGAGATTCGCGAAAGCGTCTATGGTGCGAATAACCCCAACCTTGCCCCCTATCGCGCCGAGCTGGACGCCGCCCGTCGCGCCGCCAATCTGAACCCCCTGGGCACGCGTGCTGCCCCGGCGGACGGCGCGTCCAATTTCGACCTGGTCGACGTCTATTACGCGACGCACCGGGCCCGTACCGGTCAGATGACCCCGGCCGGGATGTTCGGCGGCGACCGCGCCCCGCTCAGCTTCGGCGTGGCCGAGGTCAGCGTGCCGCGAGACCGCGCGCCGGGCTCGATCCCACGGCCCTCGATCTGGACCCTTGAGTTCCGGCCCGATCCCAACAAGCACATGATCCTGAACAGCGTGACGCCGGTGACCGACCGCGACGCCTTCTTCAGTCGCGTGTCCGGCGTGGTGGCGGGGACCGAGCGCAAGGAGGTCTTCGTCTTCATCCACGGCTACAACACCTCGTTCGAGGGGGCGGCGATCCGCACGGCGCAGCTGGCGGTGGACATGAACCTGGACGGGGCCCCGATCCTGTATTCCTGGCCGTCGCGGGCCAGCCTGCTCGGCTATCAGGCCGACACCCGCGCCGTTGCCGATACAGCCCTGCTGAACGAGGTCGCCGACTTCCTGACCGATGTCGCCAACCGCACAGGCGCGCAGCGTGTCCACCTCGTCGCGCATTCGATGGGTAACCGAGTGCTGGAGCGGGCGCTCGACGTCATCGCCGCGCGTACGCCGGGCCGCCCCCCCATGTTCAACGAGGTCGTCTTCGCCGCTCCCGACGTCGGGGTGGACGAGTTCGAAGCCACCTTCCCGCGCATCGTGCCCACAGGCCAACGGTTCACCCTCTATGCCTCCCAGCGCGACCGGGCCCTGCAGATCTCGCAGCAGATCAACCGGATGCAGCGCGTCGGCGATGCCCGCAATGTCGTGGTCCGCGAGGGTCTGCAGACCGTGGACACCACCTCGGCCTCGGGCGGCCTGCTGGGCCATGACGATTTCGCCGGCAGCGCCCTGGCCGATTTTCGCGCAGTGATGTGGCTGTCGCTCGCCCCCGAACGCCGCTGCGTGCTGGAAACCGCCGAGACCGCCGGCCGCCGCTACTGGGCCTTCGGCGGCGGCTGCCCGGAACAGGAGTTCGTCGAGGACACCCAGACGGTCCGCGCCGACGGTTCGATCGAAAAGGCCCTGGCCAGGCTGGACGACGACGCCTCCAAGGCCGCGGCCCTCGCCCGCGACGCCCTGATCCGCAAGCGCGAGCGGCTGGCCGTCATGTTCGGTCTCGCTGCGCCTACGCCTCGGGCAGCTGCCATTCCGGCATCCAGTCCGGCCGCCACGCCCGCGCAGACATCCCGCCGATCGTCAGCGCGCCCTGCGACCGGTCTAGCCGCATCAGGCCGACGCCTGCGTTCATAACGCCGCTCAGCATCTCGCCCGCTCGCCGCTCGCCGTTCAGCACCTCGGCACCGAAGGCCGGGGGAGGGCCGTCGAAGGCCAGGGGCAGCATCCGGTTCTTGATCGTCCCGCGCCGCTTCATCCGCGACGTCGTCTCCTGACCGACGAAACAGCCCTTCGCGAAGTCGATGCCGTTCAGCAGATCGAAATTGGCCTCGATTGGATAGGTCCGGTCCGAGCCCGCGTCGGCAAAGGGATCGGGCACCCCCAGCGTCAGCCGATGCGTATCATGGTCGGCCTCGGTCGCTGTCTCGGTGAGGCCGCCGCCGTACCTTCGTCCCCCAAGCGCGCTCACCCTTGGATCGACGACGAAGCCCGGCGCGACCTCAGGCCAGCTGGCGAACACCGGCCGGTCATCGACAGCGACCTCGACCTGCGCGCGCAGCCGGTACATCGACAGCCGCTGCACCATGGCCTCGCGCCGCTCCGCCGCCACGTCCAGCAGCACCGCCTCCGCCTTGCCGATCAGGAACAGGTCGAACAGCAGCCGCCCCGGCGGCGACAGCAGGGCCCCGAACCGCACCTCGCCGTCCTTCAGCGTCTCGACGTCCTGGGTCAGCAGGTTGTGCAGGAAGGGTCTGGCGTCCGGCCCGGACACCCGGATCAGGGCGCGACTGTCGAGGCGTGCGATCTGCGTCATGCCCTTTAGATAGGTCGATCCGGGCGCCCGTGCGAGGGCTGCCTACAGCCGCGGCGGCGGCGGCGGCGGCAAAGGCGCGGGCGGCGGCCAGGGTGCAGATGCCTGCGGGCAACCGGGCGGATAATGCCGGGGGCCATAGCTGGTGCAGCCGCCCAGAAGCGCCGCCGCCGCCAGCATCGTCACAACGATCGATCTCGACATCCGGGCTCCCTCCAAGCTGCACCGATCAAAGATCACCGATATCCGCTTCGGTCAACCAGACGCTGAACCGACGCGAGAATCCGTATACGGTCCGTCCATGCCCGCGCGTTTTTCGATTCTGTACATCGCCGAGGCCGACCCGGAAGCCGCCGTCCTGTCCTCGGGCGTCCCGGCCTATCTGGCCCGGTCGATGCCGAACGCGCGCTTCACGGTCGTCGGCTCGCCCCAGACCGCGCCCCTGTTCGCCGACATGCCCCGCCTCGACCGCCTGCTGGTCTTGGAGACCGAGGGCCGGCTGGACTGGATCGGCCTGTGGAATCAGGTCCGCGACGTCAAATGGAACCTGATCGTCGACATGCGCGGCACCGCCATCTCGACCCGGCTGCGGCGCGACAAGCGGGCCGTGCGCGGCAAGGCCAAGCCCGGCCGCCATGCCGTGGAACAGGCCGCGGATGTGCTGACCCTGGACGAGGTCCCGGCCCCGCATCTGTTCGTCTCCGACGCCACCCGCGCCGCCGCCGACGCTGTGGTCAAGCCGGACGACAGGCCGATCCTGGCAGTCGGGCCCGGCACCGACTGGATCGGCAAATGCTGGCCCGCCGAACGCTATTCCAAGATCGCCGCCGCCCTGCTGGGGCCGGACGGTCCGCTGGCCGGCGGGCGTCTGCTGATCGTCGGTGACGAGGTCGATCGCGAACTGGTCCATACCATCCGCCTGTCCGTCGCGCGGGCCAGGGTGATCGAGGCCCAGGGACGCCTGACCCCGCTCCAGACGGCCGCCGCCCTGTCGCACGCCTCGCTCTACATCGGGGCCGATTCGATCTGGACTCAGTTGGCGGTCGCAGCGGGCGTCCCGTCGATCGGCGTCTATGGTCCGTCGGACGAGACGGTCGTCGGCCCGTGGGGCGGGGTCTCGGTCCGAGGGCCCCGGACCCTCGCCGAGTTCCGCGAACTGGACCCCCGCCTGAACCAGGCCATCCAGCACATGATGGACCTGCCCGCCGAGCGCGTGCTCAAGGCCGCGCGGAAGATACTGGCGCAACCGCCCGCGACGCCTTAACCGGTCCCGACAAAGCGAGGAGCGGCGGCATGGCGAAAACCTACGACCTGATCGTGCGGGGCGGCGAGGTGGTCAACCACGCCGGTCGCGGCATGGCCGATGTCGGGATCATCGACGGCCGCATCATCAAGGTCGGCGACCTGTCCCAGGCCTCCGCCGGCGAGAGCGTGGACGCCACCGGCCTGACCGTCCTGCCTGGCGTCATCGACACCCAGGTCCATTTCCGCGAGCCGGGCCTGGAGTGGAAGGAAGACCTCGAGACCGGCTCGCGCGCCGCGGCCTTGGGCGGCGTCACCGCCGTGTTCGAGATGCCCAACACCGAACCGGCGACGACCGACCCCGACGCCCTTGCCGACAAGCTGAACCGGGCGCGCGACCGGATGTGGACCGACCACGCCTTCTACATCGGCGGCACCCACGACAATGCGCGTCACCTGGGCGAGCTGGAGCGGCTGCCCGGCTGCTGCGGGATCAAGGTCTTCATGGGTGCCTCGACCGGAACCCTGTTGGTGGCCGACGACGACGGCGTGCGCGAGGTGCTGAAGCACGTCAAGCGCCGCGCCACCTTCCATTCCGAGGACGAATACCGCCTCGCCGACCGTCGCCCCCTGGCCCGCACCGGCGACTGGACCAGCCACCCGGAGGTCCGCGATGCCGAAAGCGCGATCATGTCCACCCGCCGCCTCGTCAAGCTGGCGCGCGAGACCGGGGCCCGCATCCACGTCCTGCACGTCACCACGGCGGAAGAGATCGACTTCCTCAGCCACAACAAGGACGTCGCCACCGTCGAGGTGACGCCCCAACACCTGACCCTGGACGGCGATGAGGCTTACGCCCGCCTCAAGGGCCTGGCCCAGATGAACCCGCCGATCCGCAATGCGCCCCATATCGCGGGCCTGTGGCGCGGCATCATCCACGGGGTCGCCGACGTCCTGGGCTCGGACCATGCGCCCCATACGCTGGAGGAAAAGGCCCGACCCTATCCGGCCTCGCCGTCGGGGATGCCGGGGGTCCAGACCCTGGTGCCGGTCATGCTGACCCATGTGGCCGAGGGTCGGCTCTCGATCGAGCGGTTCGTCGACCTGACCTCGGCGGGCGCCAACCGGGTGTTCGGCATCGCCGGCAAGGGCCGCATGGCCGAGGGCTATGACGCCGACCTGACCCTGGTGGACCTCAAGGCGCGCCGCACCATCGTCCACGCCGACATGGCCACCCGCTCGGGCTGGACCCCGTTCGACGGCTTCGAGGCCAAGGGCTGGCCGGTCGGAACCATGGTGCGGGGCAAGATGGTCATGCGTGATGGGGAACTGGCGGCCCGCGCCGCCGGTCGCCCGGTCCGCTTCCAGGAGACCCTGGCGGCGTGAAACCCCGGCTCGGCCTGATCGGATACGGCGCCTTCGGGCGGCTGACCGCGCGCCATCTGTCGCCGTGGTTCGATATCATCGCCCACGATCCAGCGGCCGAGGCGGGGGAGGGCACGGTCGTCCTGACCGACTTGGCCACAGCCGCGGTCTGTCGCGTCGTGATCCTCGCCGTGCCGGTCGAAGCCCTGGCCGAGACCTGCGATGCGATCTCGACGCACCTGACGCCCGGCGCCCTGGTCCTCGACGTCGGCTCGGTGAAGGTCCTGCCCGGCCGTGTCATGATAGAGCGACTCCCCACCGGTGTCCGCCTCGTCGGCCTTCACCCCCTGTTCGGCCCTCAGAGCGCGAAGGACGGTGTCGCCGGCCACCGCATCGCCGTCTGCCCGGTTCGGGACGACCGCGCCGCCCGCCGCGTCGCCGCCTTCTGTCGCTCGGCGCTGAAGCTCAGGGTCTTCCACGTCTCGGCCGAGGATCACGACCGCGAGGCCGCCGTGGTCCAGGGCCTGACCCACCTGATCGCGCGCGTCCTGCTGGCCATGGAGCCCCTGCCGACCCGCATGACCACGACCAGTTTCGAGCGGATCATGCAGGCGGTGGAAATGGTACGCCACGATTCACCCGCCGTGTTCCGCGCCATCGAACGCGACAACCCCTTCTCGGCCGAGGTTCGCGACCGCTTCTTCGCCCTCGCCGATCAGGCCCGGGCCGAACTGGATCACTGCTCGGGGGAGTGACCCAGGATGAAGTCGCCGACCGCCTCTGCAACGCCGGGCGCGAGCGGCAGGTCCGGATCGGAATAGGTCGCGATGTTGCCGGCGCGGTCGGCAGGCGCGATTTTCAGCACATGGTTGACCCCCTCGAACCGGGCCACGGTCGCATCCGGCCGGGCCGCCGCCAGAGCGTCCAGATCGGCGGCCGCGACCTGAATGTCCGTCGTCCCCCGCGCGATCATTACGGGCCCCGAATAGGCCGCCGCCAGCCCGGCCGGGTCGAGCGCGAACCACGAGATCAGATACGGCTGGACCGACGGCCGGAACAGGCTTTCCAGACCGGGGATGTTCGCCGTCTCCCGCCCGGCGACCAGGTCGGCCAGCCCCGCCATGGCCTGGGCCTTCAACGGCTCCGGGAGGCCTGCCAGCTGTTGGGCGATCACCGTGGCGGCGGGGCGGCCGGCGGGTGCCAGCAGGACCAGGCCGCAGATCCTGTCGTCCGGCTCCCGAACAGCGCCCAACGCGACAAGGGCACCCTCGCTGTGTCCGATCAACCAGGCGCAGGGCCGGCCGGTTCGCGTCGCCGCCTCGACGGCCCAGGCCCGGGCGTCGGAGATGAAGGCGTCGAACCGCAGCGAACGCTCATCGCCGCCCGCCAGCAGGCTCTGCCCGATGCCGCGCTTGTCGATCCGCAACGTCGCCACGCCCTGTCCCGCCAGGCCCTCGGCCAGCAGGCGATAGGTCGCCGCCCGCACTTGCAACGGTGTGCCGTTGTTCAGGCTGTTGCCGTCCTGATCTGTGGGGCCGGAACCCGGCAGGATCACCGCCACGGCCCGGGTGTCCGCATCGGGCACCCGCAGCGTGCCGTGGAGTGCCGGCATGCCGGTGAGAGCCAAGGGCGTCTCGCTCTGAACAGAGGCGGGCAGGGGGGCGAGCGCCATCGCGCCCGCGATCAGCAGGGTCAGCATCGAAAGTCTCCAGGTTCGAGTGGGAAGGATCAGAACGGCTGGCGGTCGGGGTCGCTCTTCCACACGCGCCAGCTTTCGAACACGGACCAGGCGGCGGCGATCAGGACGGCGGCCGTCAAGGTCACGAAACCTGCCGGTTGAGGAACGAGCGGGGCGGCGATCAGGGTGGCGAGCCCCAGCCAGAAGAACAGTCGGCCCGCCAGGCGGTTCGACCGATCCCAGGCGCGGCGGCTCTTGAACGACCATGGCGTTCTCACCCCGATCAGGGGATTGGGTGCGACCCGGCCGAGGAAGGCACCCGTCGCCACGAAGATCGCGCCCATCAGCGCCATGGTCCAGCCCGTAGTCGCCTCCGCCCCGGCACCCACGGAGCTCTGGCCCAGTATGGCCGTCCACAGGATCGCCGTGGTGCCGCCGATCGCCAGCAATGCGATCAACTGCCCGATCTCCAGGCCACGTCGCCGCGAGGGATCATCCGATCGTCTGGCGTACCAGCTCATGGCACCGGCCGTCAGCGCGGTCATCGCGGTCATGAAGGCGAGCAACCCGGCCATCTCGCGTCGATCACCCCATCGGTCGGGACGACCCTGAAGGTCGAAATGCATGGCGATCGGTCCGGTCGGCCCCGCAACGGCGACCCAGACAGCCAGGGTGGCGATGACCACGACCATCACCACGGTGACGGTGTCCAGCAGGGTGAGGCGAGGGCGGGTCATTTGACAATATCCTCCTGGGCTTGCGCTACGGTCTGGCCGGTCCCCGCGATGTCCATCAGGAAGGCCAGCGCCTCCTCGACGGCGGATATCTCAAGCCGATAGCGGATGGTCTGGGCCTCGCGCTCGGGACTGACCAGACCGGCCTCCTTGAGCGCATTCAGATGCCCGGTGATCGTCGGCCAGCTCATGTCGAAGGCCGCCGCGATATCCCCGGACGCCATCGGCCCGGGACGCAGCATCTCGATGATCCGCCGACGAACCGGATGCGACAGAGCCTTGAACAGAGTGTTCATAAGGGAGGAAGCTAATTAGCGTTCAGGCTAAGGTCAAGGCCTGTTTAGGCGATACCCTAATCGACCGCACCTAGATGGAGAAGCTGACCCCGCAGCCGCAGCTGGTCGCCGCGTTCGGGTTGCGCACCACGAACTGGGCACCGGCCAGCTCATCGACGTAGGCGATCTCGGACCCCTTCAGGAACGGAACCGACACGGGATCGACCAGGGCCGTCTGGCCGTCGGTCTGGATCAGCAGGTCGTCGGCCTCTGCCACCTCGACCAGGTCGAGCCGATACTGAAAGCCCGAACAGCCGCCGCCCTCGACCGCGACCCTCAGCATCACCGGATGGCCCTCGGCCTCGGCCAGCCGGGCCAGCCGCCGTGCCGCCGTGTCGGACAGCACGATGCCCTCGGGCGCGCGCCGGGCGACCTGAAGCTTGAACGGGGCGGTGGGTTGGACGGTGCTCACGGCTGTCTATATGAGGCGCGCCGGTCCATAGCGAAAGACCGCCCTGTCATCGAAGCGATCGATTGAGCCCGTTCACCGCCGTCACGCCCGCGTTCCGCGCCCCCTATGCCGAGGATCCCGCCGCCTCGCGAGGCCGTCTGACGCCCGAAGAACCGAGCCGGACCCGCAATGCCTTCTCGCGTGATCGTGATCGGATCATCCATTCCACGGCCTTTCGCCGACTGAAGGGCAAGACCCAGGTCTTCGTCGCTCACGAGGGTGATCATTACCGCACCCGCCTCAGCCACAGCCTGGAGGTGGCCCAGATCGCGCGGTCCCTGGCCCATGCGCTCGGCCTTGATCAGGACCTGGCCGAGACCATCGCCCTGGCCCACGACCTCGGCCATTCGCCGTTCGGCCATGCGGGAGAGGACGAGCTTCAGGTGCAGATGGCCCCATGGGGCGGCTTCGACCACAACGTCCAGACCTTCCGCATCCTGACCCGGCTGGAGACCCGCTATCCGGCGTTCGACGGCCTGAACCTGACGTGGGAGACCGTCGAGGGGATCGTCAAGCACAACGGTCCGGTCAGCCAAAGACTGGACGACCCCGCCTGGCGTGCCATCGCCGACTATGCCGACGGTCGGCCCGACTGGAACCTGAGGCTCGACGGCTTCGCCTCGCTGGAGGCCCAGGCCGCCGCGATCGCCGACGATATCGCCTACAACAATCATGACGTGGATGACGGCCTGTCCGCCGGCCTGTTCACCCTCGACGATCTGGCGACACTTCCCCTGATCGGGCCGGTGGTCGCCGGGGTTCGTGCCGACTGGCCGGCCCTGACGCCACGAATGACCCGCTTCGAGGCCGTGCGAAGGATGATCGGGCTCATGGTCGACGACGTCCTGGCCGAGACCTCGCGCCGCCTGGTTCAGGACGGCATCGACAGCGCTGAAGCGGTCCGCCGCGCCGGCCGCACCCAGGTGCAGTTCTCCGACGCCATGATGGCGGACCTGGGCGTTCTGCGGGCCTTCCTGTTCGAGCGCATGTATCGCCACGCGACCGTGAACCGCTCCCGCGCCCGGGCCCGGCGCACGGTGGCGGCCCTGTTCGAGCGGTTCATGATCGATCCGGACCAGCTGCCGCCCGAATGGTCGAGCCGGGCGCGACTGGACGACGGGCCGAGGCGCGCGCGCGCCGTCTGCGACTATATCGCCGGCATGACCGACCGCTTCGCCACCGATGAGCAACGCAGACTGGCCCCGGCGCGATCACGTCGCCAACTGTGATTCGTCTGTGCGCTCTCAGGGGTTAGGATGGCTGATCGCGCGTGATTCGCGCGACGCCTTCAGAGACCACGCCATGTCCCACGACGATCAACGACCCGACGGCCGCGACCGGGGGGCCTATACGCCGCCGACCGACGACGACCTGCCGTTCAACCGAGGCTTCGATGCCCGTCGCACGCCGCCGACCAAGGCCCCGCCGGTCACCCTGATCATCTCGGGCGTGGTGCTGGTCGTGCTGATCGTGGCCGTGGTGCTATTCTATCGTTCGGGCCTGCGCGCCTCCAACGACGTGCCGCCTGCCGTCGGCACCCCGGTCGGCAACCTCAAGATCGAGGCCCCCGTGGACGCCCAGCCTGTGGATGCCGAGGCCGGGATCGACGTCTATCGCGACGGTGCCGAGGCCCCGGGCACCGCCCCCACCTTCACCCCGCCGCCCGAGGCCGTCCAGCCGCGCCCGGTGCCCCAGCCCCTGCCTGCACCGACCGCCACCCTGCCGGCCGCGCCTGCGCCAAAGGCGGCAACGCCCGCACCGCGCCCGGTGGCCCCCGCCACCACGACGACCCCCGCCGCCTCGACCGCGACCGGAACCTCTGCGGTCCAGATCGGGGCCTTCTCGACCACCGCCATCGCCGACCGCGAGTTCGCCGCCGTCGCTGCCCGTTTCCCGCAGTTCTCGCGCGGGTCGGCCAAGCGGGTGCAGGAGGTGACGGCCTCGAACGGCTCGACCGTCTATCGCACCACCTTCACCGGTCTCAGCCGCGAGCGGGCCCAGGCCTTCTGTGCGGCCATCCGCGCCGCCGGCGACGACTGCCTGGTCCGCTAGGTGCGCACGGCGGCGATATACGGGTGCGCCGGTCACGTCCTGACCGAGGACGAGCGCGCCTTCTTCGCCGAACAGCGGCCCTGGGGCTTCATCCTGTTCCGCCGGAACATCGACACCCCAGATCAGGTCCGCGCCCTGACCGCCGCCCTGCGCGCCAGCGTCGATGACCCGAAGACCCCGATCCTGGTCGATCAGGAGGGCGGCCGGGTCCAGCGTCTGGGCCCGCCGCACTGGGCCAAATATCCGCCCGGCGACGCGTACTTGAAGGCGACCAACAATCCGCTCGCCGCCCGTGAACTGGTCCGGCTGGGTGCCCGGCTGATGGCCCATGATCTGAAGGCCGTGGGCATCGACATCGACTGCGCCCCCGTTCTGGACGTGCCGACCCCCGGCGCCCACGACATCATCGGTGACCGCGCCTATGCCCGCGATCCGGCCCTGGTCGCCCAGCTGGGCCGGGCCGCCGCCGAGGGCCTGCTGGCCGGGGGCGTCCTGCCGGTCATCAAGCACATGCCCGGCCACGGCCGCGCGTTCGGCGACACCCACAAGGAACTGCCGACCGTCCACGCGGACCTGGCCACCCTCGACGCCTGGGATTTCGCGCCGTTCAAGGCCCTGTCCGACATGCCCATCGGCATGACCGCCCACATCGTCTTCACCGCCATCGACGCCAAACGGCCAGCGACCCAGTCGAAAAAGGCTATCCGCCTGATCCGCGAGATCCTCGGCTTCAAGGGCCTGTTGCTGTCCGACGACCTCGTCATGAACGCGCTCAGCGGCACATTGACCGAACGCGCCGCCAAGTCGCTCAAGGCCGGCTGTGATCTGGTCATCCACTGGAACGGCGACATGGATCAGATGCGCCAGGTCGCCGCCGGTGTCGGCAAGCTGAAAGGCGGGGCCGCCCGCCGTGCCGCCGCCGCCCTGGCCCGCATCGTCCACACCCCCGAGCCCCTGGACCCCGTCGAGGCCCGCGACCGCCTCGACGCCATGCTCGCCGGCCGCCTCGACGCCGCAACGGGCCCGGACGTGGCGGAGGCGCAGGCCTGATCCATGACCGAGGCCTTCCAGCCCAACTTGGACTTCACCGCCGTCGAACAGATCGACGCGGGCGAGGCCTTCGTGGTCGATCTGGACGGTTATGAAGGCCCACTGCACGTCCTTCTGGCCCTGGCCCGCACCCAGAAGGTCGACCTTCTCAAACTGTCGATCACCCGCCTCGCCGAACAGTATCTGGCCTTCGTCCACGAGGCGCGTCGCCGCAACTTCTCGCTCGCCGCCGACTATCTGGTGATGGCCTCCTGGCTGGCCTATCTGAAGTCGCGTCTTCTGCTGCCCCGCACGGAGAAGGCCAAGGGGGACGAACCGCCCGCCGAACAGATGGCCGCCGCGCTCGCCTTCCGCCTGCAGAAGCTGGAGGCCATGCGCACCGCCGTCGAGGCGATCACCAGCCGCCCCCAGCTGAAACGCGACGTCTTCACCCGCGGCGACCCCCAGGCCACGGTCATCGTCCCGTCCGACCGCATCGACGCCAGCCTGTACGACCTGATGAGCGCCTATGTGACCCAGCGCCGCCGCGAACAGGCGCGTCATTACAATCCCGGCCAGCGGGTCGAGGCCTTCGGGCTGGAGGCGGCGCGCGACTGGCTGCGCGACGTCCTGCCCAGGCTGTCTGACTGGACGCCGCTGGATCGGGTGGCCCCCGAACGCGACGCCACGGGCGACGGCCCGACCCAGGCCAGCTACCTGGCCTCCACTCTGTCTGCGAGCCTGGAACTGGTGAAGGAGGGGGCCATGGACGTGCGTCAGGACCAGCCCTTCGAGGACGTCTGGCTCAAGCGTCGCGGTCTGGGTCAGGCGCTGGAGCTGACGCCATGACCCTCGATTTCAAACCGGACGAGATCGAGATGGCCCGCCGGGTCGAGGCCCTGCTGTTCGCGGCGGCCGGGCCCCTGTCCCTCGTCGAGATCGCCCGCCGCCTGCCCGAGGGGGCAGACGTCGCCGCCGCCATCACCGATCTTCAGACCCAATATGCGGGCAGGGGGGTCGAGCTGGAATGCGTCGCCGACCGCTGGCGGTTCCGCACCGCCCCCGATCTCGGCTTTCTGATGACCGAGGAGCGCGAGGAACCCCGCCGCCTGTCGAAAGCCGCGCTCGAGACCCTCGCCATCATCGCCTACCACCAGCCGGTCACCCGCGCCGAGATCGAAAGCGTGCGCGGCGTCTCCATCTCGCGCGGCACCCTGGACCTGTTGCTGGAGATGGGGTTCGTGCGCCTGCGCGGCCGCCGTCGCACCCCCGGCCGACCGGTCACCTACGCCACCGCCGACCGCTTCCTCGAACATTTCGGCCTGGCCAACATCCACGACCTGCCGGGTGCCGCCGAGATGAAGGCCGCCGGCCTGCTGGACCTGTCCCTGCCCACCGGCTTCGAGGTCCCCGACCCCTCGCGCGGCATGGACGCCGACGACGAAGACCCCATCGAGGACGGAGACACCCCGGAATTCGCCCAGGATTTCGTCGGGGATTGAACGAATCTCCTCCCGGTGCGCGGAGCTCCTTCAGCGCCGTGACGGAGGGGGCGACGGGGTCTGACCGATGAGGACTCTCGCAGCGATCGAGGTGCGTCCCGCAGCCCTCATTTTGAGCACCGAGTCGCCCCCTCCGTCAGCTCGCAAGAGGCTCGCTGCCACCTCCCCATCGCTTCGCGACAGGGAGGAGACGGCTTGTCCGCCGCCCCCAACTTTCAAACTTCAGTCGTCCAATCCCTTGCCCAGCAACGGATTGCAGATTTCTCACCCCCTCAAACCCGCCCAGGTATCCAGCCCTGCTATACTGCTGCCTGTCCCGTCGCGGGGAAGGGCGCAAGGCCTTGCGATCTTGTTGCGGCGGGGGTGTGTGGAGCGGGATCGGACCGGGGATGCCGGCGCAGTTCTTTCGGGAGCTTCGTCGGCCC
>NZ_JBIIAY010000076.1:0-14616 GCF_044239655.1 Brevundimonas sp. | reverse complement strand
TGGCGACACGATCAACGGCCTCACGCTTGAACGATTCCGGAAACACCCGGCGTTGAACACTCATCAGACACTCCTCTCCAGCTCCGAAAAGCTAGCATGGGTGTCCACTGAAACGAGGGAGGGTCACACAGAGTCCGATGAGTCCGTTGAGTCCGGACGTTTTTGCCCTGTGGGCGATCTGGCGATGTCAAAGACCGGTGCTAGACGAGCCTAGCACGGTCTGGCCCCTGGGCGCGTTTGGGGGCCTCAAAGTCGGTCCAATCCCTTGTGCAGCGAGGGATTGATCGCGCGAGTTATGCGACTTCGACCGTCGCGAGCCGCCCTCCACCCGCCTCGATCGCGTCCAGCATGTCCATGACATCATTCAGGGTGTTGGCCTCGCGGGCCGGCTTGTCCCAGCGGATGCGGCTGATACGGGGGAAACGCATGGCGACGCCGGACTTGTGGCGGGATGAGCGGTTCAGGCCTTCGAAAGCGATTTCCAGCACCAGGCCGAAATCGCGTTCGGCGCGGACCGAGCGGACCGGGCCGAACCGTTCCAGGGTGTGGTCGCGGACGAACTTGTCGAGTTGTTTCAGCTCCTCGTCGGTGAAGCCGAAATAGGCCTTGCCGACTGGAGATAGCGCGCCTTCCTCCGTCCAGCAGCCGAAGGTGAAGTCGGAGTAGAAGCTGGAGCGTTTGCCGTGGCCGCGCTGGGCATACATCAGGACGCAGTCCAGGGTGTGGGGGTCGCGCTTCCACTTGAACCATGGGCCCTTGGGGCGTCCGGCGACATAGGCGCTGTCCCAGCGTTTCAACATCAGGCCCTCGGCGGCGGCGCCCACCGGCGGATCGGCGCGCAGGCACCCGAGCGCGACCCAATCCGTGTACGGAACATCGGGTGAGAGGTGCAGCCGATCGCCGGCGTGGGCGGCGACCAGGGCCTCCAGCCGGGCGCGGCGGTCGCGCAGCGGCAGAGCCCTGAGGTCCTCGCCATTGTCGGCCAGCAGGTCATAGGCGACCACCGCCGCCGGAAAGGCCGCCATGGTCTTGGCGTCGATGGTCTTGCGGTTCAGCCGCTGTTGCAGGTCGCCAAACGGGGCGACCACGCCGTCACGCCAGACCAGCAGTTCGCCGTCCACCGCCCCTTCGAAGGTCAGGCCGGCCATGACGTCGGGAAAGGCGGCGGAAATCTCGTCGCCGGTGCGGGAATAGAGTTTGGCCACGCCGGCCTCACGCACCGCCTGGACACGGATGCCGTCCCATTTCCATTCGGCGGCGTAGTCGGCAGGGTCCAGCCTGGCGAAATCGACCGCCTCGTCGATGGCGACGGCCAGCATGACGGGGCGGAAGCGGCCGGGCGCGGTGGTGCTGGGGCGCTCTCCCCTGCCCTCAAGCCAGGCGAACAGGTCGGCGTAGGGCGGCTCCAGCCCGTTCCACACCTCCTCGATCTCGGACACGTCGACGGTATCGAGGGCGACAGTGGTCTCGCCGCCATCCGGGTCGGGGGGTTCGCTGACGGCCGGGGGGCGGATCATGGCCGTCGCCGTCTTGGCCAAGCGGGCCGACATTCCGACGCGCAAGGCACCGGTCAGCAGCTTCAACAGGGCCCAGCGGCCCTTGGGGGCCAGGGCGTCCAGCCAGCCCTCGATCAATCCCTGGACCTCGCCGCGCCTGGCGGTGGACAGGGCGTGGATGACCTCGCCGAGTTCGGGTTCGCGGTTGGGGCGGCGGTCGGGGCTGCCCGGCCAAATCAGAGCCACTGTCTCGGCCAGATCGCCGACATAGTCGTAGGACCAGCCGAACAGGACCGGATCGACGCGGGCCTCCACCGCGCGGCGGATCATGGCGGGCTTGGCGTCATTGAAGGTCAGGTCGCCGGTCAGGGCCGCGAGCGCCCAGCCCCGGTCGGGATCGGGCGTGGCCTTCAGATAGTCGCGCAGCAGCACCAGCTTGGCGTTGCGCGAGGCCGTCAGAGACAGGCGATCCAGAAGTTCGGCGAAGGCGCGCATCGGGTCCCACTATGCACGCCGGGCGTCAGCGTCACAGCACAACGAAACAAGCCCCGGAGGTTTCCCTCCGGGGCAGGTTCCTGGGGCCTACCGCGCTTCGCGCTACTTGAGGCCGGTTCTTGGTGGCCTATCGCGCTCGGCGCGACTTGAGGCCGCGTCTTAGTTAAACAACCCCGCGATGACGGCGGTGATCAGGCCACCGGCAACGGCGGCGAGGACCACGTCATTGCCGTTGCGGACATAGTGGTATCCACGGGGCGGCGCGCGCAGGCCGTAACGGTTGTAGTCGTTCACGACATAGGCGTTGTAGGCGCTGGGCAGGCGCTGGCCATAGCCATAGGCCTGGTAGCGATGTCCGCGCGGCTGCTGCCAGCGACCGGCGTTGTAGCGGCGTTCGGCGCGCTGATAGCGGGCGTAGGCGCGCTGGTCCTGACGATATTCGCGACGGTCCTCGCGGGCGTCCTGACGGTACTCGCGGCGATCTTCACGGTTGTCACGGCGATCGTCGCGGCGATCATCCCGGCGATCATCACGACGGTCGTCGCGGCGATCCTGGGACTGTTCGTAGCCGCGCGACTGGGCGCTGGCGGAGGTGGCCGCCAGACCAAGCGAGCTGGTGGCGATGACGGCGGCGACGGCGGCGGTGATGAACTTCTTCATGGCGACTTCTCCTTGGGTCAGTCGAACCTTCGACTTGCCCTGAGGTTTAGTCCTCGCCGTTTGAGCCCAGTCTGAACGACCGTGGTCAGGTCAGGTTCAGGCGGCGACCGAGATTTCGCCTTGTTCCTGAAGCGCCCGCACGGCGACCCGGCCACCGCCGACCTGGTTCATCAGGACCGCGAGGGCCGCAAAGTCGATCGGCTTGTTCAGATAGGCGTCTGCGCCCGCGTCCAGACCCGCCATGTGGTCCTCGCGCCGGGCCGAGGCTGACAGGACAGCGATGGGCGTTTCGGCATTGGCACCGTCCTGGCGGATCAGGCGTGTGGCGCTGAGTCCGTCCATCACCGGCATGTTCACGTCCATGATGATCAGGTCGAAGGCCTGATCGCGCGCCACGTCGACGGCGATCTGGCCATTCTCGGCCGAGGCGGTGGCGTGGCCCGCCGAGGCCAGCCAGGCCTCCAGGATCATGCGGTTCACGGGGTGATCCTCGACGACCAGCACGCTGAGCGAACCGCCGTTCTCGATCTGGGCATGGATCGGGGCGGCGGCCTCGACGGCCGACCATTCGACCACCTCGGCCTCGACGGTCAGGGTGAAGGTCGAGCCGACACCGATCTCGGAGGTGACGGCGATGTCGCCGCCCATGATGTTGGCCATGCGCCGCGCGATGGTCAGGCCCAGGCCCGTGCCGCCGAACCGACGGGTGGACGAGGCGTCGACCTGGGTAAAGGGCTGGAACAGTCGGGCCAGGTCCTCCTGGGTGATCCCGGATCCCGAATCGGTGACGGAAAAGTCGAACCGGACCCGCTTGTCGTTCACGCGGGTCGAATGGATGACGTACTCGATCCTGCCCCGCTCGGTGAACTTCACGGCGTTGGACAGCAGGTTCTGGATCACCTGACACACCCGCAGAGGGTCGCCACGGACGACCGACGGCTGTTCGCCGGTGAAGTGGGAGACGAACTCCAGGCCCTTGGCCTCGGCCTGGGCCACGAACGGACCGGTCACCCGGCCGTGGAGGTCGTTCAGATTCACGTCCGCCAGCTCGAACGTCATCTTGCCGGCCTCGATCTTGGTCATGTCGAGGATGTCGTTCAGCAGGGACAACAGGTTGTCGCCCGAGTTGCGGATGATCGACAGATAGTCGCGCTGGATCTGCTCCAGCCGCGTGGCGCTGAGCAGCTGGGCGGCGCCCAGGACGCCGTTCATGGGCGTGCGCAGCTCGTGCGAGATGATGCCGAGGAAGTTGGACTTGGCGTTGTTGGCGGCGTCGGCCTTGTCACGCGCGGCCTGAAGCTCGGCGATCAGATGCGACTGATGCTCCTGGAACGCGCGGATCCGCTCCTCGCGCAGCATGGTCATGGTGACCAGAACGAACATCCCGGCGGCGGTAAAGGGGATGACCCCAAGGAACGGCCAGAACAGCGGCCCGCCCCACAGGCTGGCCAGAATGCCCAGAGCCACGAGGCCATAGGGGGACGAGATCACGATCGCCTGGCGCGGCGAACTGCGCAGCTGGGCAAAGACGAGCACGTATCCGGAAATCAGCAGGGCGACGGCCAGCGATTGGCCGAACGGGCTCGGCGAGAACCAGGCCATGAGGGGCGCAGCGGCCCAGGCCCCGGTGGTGATGGTGGCGACCGCCGGGAAGATCAGGCCCCAGCCCGCACCGACCTTGCCGGCCATGCGTTTCTCGAACGCACCGCGCACGGCACCCGCGCCCAGTGTGCCGATGAACCAGACCAGGGCCGGCATCCAGCCGACCGTGGCGACGAGGCCCAGGGCCCAGCTGGCGATGATCACATAGCGCAGATACTGGGTCTGCAGGATCGCCATCAGGGCGATAGCGGCCTCGCCGGCGTCCTTGTCGGTCGCCAGTCCCTTGCCGATACCCTCTGATCCAACCATTGAAATTCCGGCTTCTGAACAGTCCCGCCACCATCTGCGCACAGACTGTCTAAGACGGGATGAACGGGAATCTTCAGCCGGCTGCGGCCTCTGCGGGTGTCATGGCGCGGATCGACAGGGCGTGGACCGGCCCGGCCAGCTGCTCGGCGACAGCGGTGTTGACCGCGCGCTGGCGGGCGACGCGGTTCATGCCCTCGAACGCGGACGACACGACGATCAGGTTGAAGTGGGATTCGCCGCCCGGTTTCGCGTCCATCCCGCCCTCGTGGTGGTGGCCGGCATGGCGCGCGCTGTCATCCTCGATCTCAAGCCGTGTCGGTTTCAGCGCGGCTGTGAGTTTTTCGCGGATAATCGTCGCGATCGGGCCTTCGGACATCGAACCATCCTTGATGATGACCAAATCGACCTTACACTCTGCCCAATGCCTGCGTCATTCGAATACAAACCCCGTTTCAAGGATATGCGGATCAAGCCGCTGAAGGCCGGAGAGGCCGAGGCGGAAGCCGACGTCCTGCGCCTGAAGCCGGGCGAGAAGCCGTGCGAATGGCCCGAGTGCCGCAAGGCCGCCACCGCGCGCGCGCCGAAATCGCGCGAGCGGCTGAACGACTTCTACGACTTCTGTCAGTCGCACGCGGGCGAGTACAACAAGAGCTGGAACTTCTACGCCGGCATGAACGAAGCCCAGATCCGCGCGGCCAAGGAAAACGAGGCCATGACGGGGGGGCGTCCCACCTGGGACATGAAGGCCTCCAAGAACTCCCGCGAGGCCGCCACCTTCGCCGCCAAGATGGGTACGGCCAATACGACGGGCACGGGCTCGTGGCGCGACAGCTATGGCTTGTTCGGGCGCAAGGGCGATCAGGCCCCGCAATCGCCGACCGAGGATCGCCGCGTCGGCAAGATCGAACGCAGTGCTCTCGCCGACCTGGACCTGGAACCCGGCGCGACCAAGGAGGCGATCAAGACCGCCTATCACCACCTTCTGAAACGCTGTCACCCCGACCACAACCAGGGCGACCGCGGTGCCGAGGCCAAGCTGGTCCGCGTCATCAAGGCCTGGAAGACGCTGAAGAAGGCGGGGATCGCCTGACGGGCACCGGGGTCAACCGGCTTTCAGGCGCTCTGAAAAGTCGCGAACGATGGTCGTCAGTTCGGCCAGCTCAGCCGGTGCCAGGCCAGACCGCGTAACCATGGCCTGGGCCAGGCAGTGGGTCTGTGCCAGCAGCTCACGGCCTTGGTCGGTCAAGGACACCCGCACCTCGCGCTCGTCGTCCTGATTGCGACGTCGGATCACCAACCCGGCCACCTCCAGTCGTTTGACCAGTGGCGTGATCGTACTTGGTTCAAGCGAAAGCCGCGTGGCCAGGCCGCCGATCGTCAGGACTTCGCCCTCCCTGAGGGCACCCAGCACAAGATACTGGGGATAGGTGATCCCGAGACCGTCCAGTAGAGGCTTGTAAAGCCGGTTCACGGACATCGACGCCGCGTACAGCGCAAAGCAAAGGTGATCATCGAGCGAGAGATCGGAGGGGACGTGTGCGTTCATGTCAGCTCATTATCACGATAATTGATGCCGTCGCAAATTATGGCTGGACACCAGCCGAGACGCTCGCTAGATATTAATTATCGCGATAAGCAATTTCGTTGACGCGACGCCAAACAGGAGCTCCTCATGGACATTCTCTACAAGGCCCACGCCACCGCCTCGGGCGGTGGTCGCGACGGTCGCTCGCACACCGATGACGGCAAGATCGACGTCAGCCTGTCGGTGCCCAAGGCCATGGGCGGCGACGACGGCCCCGGCACCAATCCGGAACAGCTGTTCGCCACCGGATATGCCGCCTGCTACCTCGGCGCGCTGCGGCTGGTCAGCGGCAAGGCGGGCACGCCGGTCGGCAAGGACACCAAGGTCCACTCCACCGTCGGCTTCGGTCCCAACACGCGCGGCGAGGGCTTCAACCTGGATATCGCGCTCAAGATCACCGACCACGGCCTGGACCAGGCGGTGATCGACGACCTGATCGCCAGGGCCCATCAGGTCTGCCCCTACTCCAACGCCACGCGCGGCAATGTGGATGTGGCGCTCAGCGCGGAATAGTCGCGGTTAAATCACGGGATCGGGCCGCGCGCGTGTTGAGCCGCGCGCGGCCGGTGGCTAGAGGATGCGCATGGCCTCCCCACTCGAAGCGACCCCCGATCCCCTGCTGACGTTCGAGCCCCACCGCAAGGTGAGCGTGCGCGAGGCGTTCGGCATCGACGCCGACATGACCGTGCCGATGTTCGACACCGTCGACAGCCACGTGCCGGAGGTCGATCCCTCCTACAAGTTCGATCCACAGACGACGCTCGCCATCTGCGCCGGCTTCGCCCACGACCGCCGTGTGATGGTCCAGGGCTATCACGGCACGGGCAAGTCGACCCATATCGAACAGGTGGCGGCCAAGCTGAACTGGCCGCTGGTGCGGGTGAACCTGGACAGCCACGTCAGCCGTATCGACCTGGTCGGCAAGGACGCCATCGTCCTGAAGGACGGCAAACAGATCACCGAGTTCCGCGAAGGGATGCTGCCCTGGGCCATCCAGCGGCCGATCGCCCTGGTGTTCGACGAATATGACGCCGGCCGTCCCGACGTGATGTTCGTGATCCAGCGCGTGCTGGAGGCACAAGGTCGCCTGACCCTGCTGGACCAGAACCGCGTCATCCGCCCCAACAAGTGGTTCCGCCTGTTCGCCACCACCAACACCATCGGCCTGGGTGACACATCGGGCCTGTATCACGGCACCCAGCAGATCAATCAGGGCCAGATGGACCGCTGGTCGATCGTGACCACGCTCAACTACCTGGACCACGACGTCGAGGCCGAGATCGTCGCCGCCAAGGCCCCCGAATGGGCCGACGCCGAGGGCCGCCGCAAGATCGCCGCCATGGTCCGAGTCGCCGACATGACTCGCAACGCCTTCATGAACGGCGACATCTCGACGGTGATGTCGCCGAGGACGGTGATCACCTGGGTCCAGAACGCCATCATCTTCGGCGGCGACGTCGGACTGAGCTTCCGCCTGACGTTCCTGAACAAGTGCGACGAACTGGAACGCCCCACGATCGCGGAGTTCTATCAGCGGGCGTTCGGGGAGGATCTGCCGGAGGCGGCGGTGCGGGTGAAGGTGGGTTAGTCGGCGGAGTCCACGGCCCGAGGTCGTGCGTCACGCGCCGCGATCAACGTCCGCGTCAGAGCAACCCGCTGGCTAAAATCAGTCTGTGCGGGAGGGGCACCGCTGAGATCTTCCAAACGCGCTATCGCACCCTCGAAATCTCCGACCTGCCGCAGCAGGTTCACAACGATGATTTTTCGCCACCACCAATCCGGATCCTCAGCTGCTTTATCCTGGACCTTCGCATCCATGAGGGGGACCAGCTCAGCGACATAGCGGGAGTAGGCCTCAGGCTTGTCGCGAGCCTGCCAAGTCGCGGCGAGCAAAAGAAAGTCCGGATCAGCCTCGGAGTCCGGTTCGATCTTCGGCAAGACGAACCGGAGCACATAGTACGGTGCTTCGTCCTTGATTGCTTGATACTCTGGCGTCTCGACCAAGGCCTTGATACGCACTTTGTCGTTGTCGTCGAAATCGCGACGGTAGACGGGGAAGTTGGAACCGGGACATTGGGGAATCGGCATGGGCGTTGTCCAAGACCCCATTGGCTTGCCGTCCAGCTCTGCCCCCCAGGTCGAAAACGAGGCCGTATCGGTGAAGCTAAACTCGATGCCATCTACGGGGCAAGCGATCTGAACCCGGACTGGCGTGCCAGCGGTCGTCGGCGGGGCCCATAGAGCCAAGACCAACGCCGTGATCAGAGCACCCAGACGCATCGACTTGTTCCCCTCTTTCGTTCTGGGAACTTCACCGCAGATGTGTGGTGCCATTGTGTCCAGCACGGCTCACGGTCGGCACCGTGAGTCGGGATGTTGGGCGCAAGGCCCAGGATGACGATGGGTAGGGTTTGCGAACGAAGCCCTACAAAAACCCCAGCCCCCGCGACGCGAAATTCCGCAGGTTCGGGAAGATCAGGTCGAGGTTGCCTTCCGACACCCCGAGCCACCGCCCCATGGTCGCCGCGTACTGATCCACAGACGTCGTCGGGACCAGGGCGTTGCCGGCCATGTCGGGGTTGCGGAACGTGCCGAGATCGACGCCGACGGTCGGGAACTGGCCATAGATGTCGCCGCCCCTGACGCTGCCGCCCATGACCAGCTGGTGCCCGCCCCAGGCGTGGTCGGTGCCGTCGCCGTTGGTGGTGAAGGTGCGCGAGAAGTCCGAGGCGGTAAACGTCGTCACGTTCGAGCGCATGTCCACGCCGCCGATGGAACTCAGCGCGCCGTCGAAATAGGCCATGGCGGCCGCGACCTTGGACAGGTTGTTCGACTGGGCCGAGTTCTGGAAGTCGTGGGTATCCCAGCCGCCCAGGCTGACGAAGAAGACCTGGCGTTTCACACCGGTCGTGCCCTGGCTGGCGATGGCCTTGGCCACGGTCTGGAGCTGGACCGCCAGACTGTTGGTCTCGGTCAGGCCCGAGACCGGGTTGGTATAGGTCGGCGGCGCGGGAATGGCCGCCGACAGCGACTGGGTGAACAGGCTGTTCAGGGTCGCCGCCGCTCCCATCGAGCGCTCCGTGACGGTGGAATAGTCAAGGCCCGCCAGACTGGTCGTCGACTTGCCCTGAAGGATTTCCCTGGCCTTGGCCGGGCCGACGTTCGAGCCGAACAGCGACGTGCCCGTCGTGCTGTTGATCACCACCCCGGGCTGGGCGCCGGTGGACAGCTGATACTGGACGATCGACTGGCCCGACAGCCAGACGGCGTTGCCGGCCGTCGAGATGGCGGTGAACAGGCTGGACGATCCGTTCTGGCTGGCCAGGATGTCGCCCATCCGACCGCCCCAGCCGACGCGTGCCCCCTCCCCGGCCCCCGCCTGCCAGGTCGATTGCTGGTCGTTGTGCGAGAACAGGTTGGCGGGATAGGCGACCGTGCGGGCCTGATACTGGGCCTTGGTGATCGGCCGGACCAGGGTGCCGACATTGGCCACGACGGCCAGCCGCCCGGCGTCGAACAGGTTTTTCGCCGGGGCCATCAGGGGGTGGATACCGAAGGTGCGCACGCTGGCGCTGGTGCCCGCCGGCACCGGGTTCACGGTCCTGGGGACCAGGGGCAAGAGCCCGCCCCAGGCCTCAGGCATCCGGTTGGAGGCCACGGTGCGACCCGTGACCGAGGATGTGCTGCCGATCGGGACGGGCGCGGTGCCCGGCGGCATCAGGGCGATGGGGTCGTCGCCCGTGCGGCGCGCGGCCCAGTAGCGATCGTAGGAATCCTGATCCGTCGCCACCACCATGTTGTTGGCGTCATTGCCCCCGAACAGGAAGATGCAGACCAGGGCGCGATAGTCGGGCGCGCTCTGTGACGCCGCCGAACCGGCGGCCGCCAGCTGCATCGCGAAGGGCGCCGCCGCGCCCAGCATCCCCAGGGCCCCGCTGGCCCTCAGGAAATGGCGTCTGTCCAAGGGTGTCGTCATCGTCCCATCCCCTCAGCGCTGAACCAGATATTCGGGAGAGATCATCGTCAGATAGATGGCCAGCTTGGCCCGGTTGGTCAGGGCCGTATTGATCTGTGCCTGCGTCGCCGTGCCGCCGGGGATGGTCACCCGGCTGACGGCGTCCAGGATGCGCGCGCGCAGGGCCCCCGACATCTGGCCGTACAGCAGCAGGGTGTTGATCCGGTCCACCAGTCGTTGAGGGTCGCCCGCGACCATGATCTCGGCGGCATAGGTGGAGCGAACGTCAGTGCCCGTGCCGATCCCGTTGCCGATCGTGTTCTGCATGGTGTTGGCATAGCCGGCGACCGAGACCTCATCGACGATCTGGAACTCGGGCTGCAACAGGTTGGCGGCACCCAGACGGGTGTTCGGCGGCGAATATCCGGGTCGATAGAAGTTGAACACCGACGGCGAAGTCAGCGGCGACTGGCCCAGAGAGGTATTGGCGCTGGTCGAGGTGATCAGATACGCGCCCGACACCGAGGTCGCGTTGAAGGCCCGCATCCAGTTGGTCATGCGGATGATCGGCTCGCGGACCTTGCCGAAGACGGCACTGTCGACATTGTCCGGGTGACGCGCCTCGGGATCCAGCAGGATGGCGCGGATCACCGCCGCCATGTCCCCGCGCACCCCCGCCCCGTTGTTGTTGAACACCCCGGCGACCCGCTCGACATAGGCCGGGCTGGGGTTCGACGTCACCAGCCGCTGGATCAGCTGCTTGCCGATGAAGGGCCCGACATTGGGGTGTGCGAAGATGGTATCGAGCGCGATCTTCAGGTCGGCCGCGCCGTCGGTCGATCCCGCGGCGATCGTCCGGCCCAGGAAGGCCTTCTCCGACGTCGAATGATAGGTCGAATAGAAGATCATCGGCCGGATCGTGGCGTCGGCGTTCTTCACACGGCCCGCGAACGTATTGGCCGTGGGCGTCGGATGGTACCAGCTCCAGCCCGTAAATACCTTGGCCAGCCCCGCGATGTCGGCCGACGTATAGGCCGGCAGGGGCGCGCCCGCGCTGTCCAGCCGGGCCGTGCCGTTGGTGTTCAGCTGGCTGACGCCGATGGACATCAGCTGCAGCACCTCGCGGGCATAGTTCTCGTCCGGGCTGCGGCCGGTGGCGGCGTCTTCCTTCTGGTTGGCGATACTGGTCAGATAGACGCCCATCATCGGATGCAGGCTGACCTGCTCCAGAAGCGTTCTGAAGTTGCCGAAGGCGTTGGCCCCCAGCATGTCGTAGTAGGACGCGGCCCCCCGCGTATCGATATTGGGGTCCAGCAGGGAGATGACGAAGATCTCGGACAGGGCGAACTTGACCCGCTGACGCAGCTGATCGTCGCTGCGCGACGAATAGTTCCAGAAGCTTTCGTAGAACTGATTGGGGGCCAGGGTGGCCGTGGCATTGCGCTCGCGCATGTCGATCAGACGGTTGTCGACATAGTTCACATGCGACGGCGTCGGCATGGCCATCTGCTGGTCGATCCAGGAGGCGTAGGTCGTGTTCTTGACGGTCTTGATGCTGGCCTGGGTCGGACCGAACGTCGCCTGGGTCAGGAACCGCGCGGCCTCGGCATCCGACAGGGGGCTGCTGGCGGTGGTGCTGCTCTGGGCAGAGCCAAAGCCGGGGATCTGGATGCTGGAGCCGTCGCAGGCGGAGACGGTCAGGGTCAGGGTCAGGGTCAGCGCGGCCAACCCGACCCGCGCGGTCCGCCCCAGATGTCGTTTCAGCCTAGCGAAGAGCACGACAATCCCCCGATGGTCGGTCCAGATCTGCCTCGCCTATGACACGATTTCAACTGACTCGCGAGGATCGATTACTGCAAAGGCCCTGATTTCGCGCTTAACGCGACATTGACCAAATGGCGTAACCTTGACCCTTCATTGAGGACGGGCGACCGCAGCGCACTAAGTCTGCGGTCACGCTCGCCAGAACGGCATCGGCGGCGACCTGATCCCCGACCGCGGCTCCAACCCCGGACACCGTGCCGTCGAAGGGCGCGACCAGCGCATGCTCCATCTTCATGGCCTCCAGCACCACGATCGGCTGGCCCTTGACGACGACGTCACCCACGGCGGCCGAGACGGCGACGATCTTGCCGGGCATGGGCGCGCGGAGGGAGCCGTCGGAGGCGGGGCCGGCGGACGCGCCCGGCTGATAGCGGTAGGGACGGACCTCATAGGCTTCGCCCCTGCGGAACATCACCGAGAAATCCCCATCGCCGAGCATCCATGGGGCCATCGACACGCCCTCGTCCCCGCCGACGAGGATGCCGCCCGAGGTGGGCCGGGCTGTCGTGACCTGGCCGGCGTAATCCACGGTCCAGGTCTCGTCCCCGCGACGGGCGGATTGCAGGCGCGCCTCTACGCGGCGACCGTTGAGGGAGGCGGAAAAGACCGCATTCGGCGCACTGTTCAAGCGGAAACCGGGGATACGGCCTGCATAGGCGGCCCACGGGGCGGCCCA
Organism: Brevundimonas sp.; assembly: GCF_044239655.1. Lineage (GTDB taxonomy): Bacteria > Pseudomonadota > Alphaproteobacteria > Caulobacterales > Caulobacteraceae > Brevundimonas. Next base: position 2,014 of record NZ_JBIIAY010000076.1, on the reverse strand, counting down.
ATCATTCGTGGCGACCTGATCGTCATCGACCTGGAGCCCGGAGGCGAGATTGACGACGGCCGCGATGGCCGGGACGTCCGAGGCGTCGCTCAACAGAGCCGACTCTTCCGCGGCGATAAAGCCCGTATCCACGTCGCCCGCAACGAAGCGCGGATGTTCGAGGCAACGAACAAGGAAGCCCGCATTGGTCCTCACCGGCCAGACCTCGACCCCGGCGCAGGCGTCGGCCAGGGCTTCGGCTGCGTCTTCGCGGGTGTCCTCGTGCACGATCAGCTTGGCGATCATAGGGTCATAGAATTGGCTGACCTCGCCGCCTTCCATGACGCCGGTGTCGACGCGGATGCCCATCGGCATGTCGAAGTGCTCCAGCCGCCCGATCGAGGGCAGGAAACCGTTCGACGGGTCCTCCGCATAGAGCCGCGCCTCCATGGCCCAGCCGTTCATGGGGATGTCGGCCTGCTTCAGCGGCACGGGTTCGCCCGCCGCCGCGCGGAACTGCCATTCGACCAGGTCGACGCCGGTGATGCTTTCGGTCACGGGATGTTCGACCTGAAGCCGGGTGTTCATCTCCATGAACCAGATGCGGTCGGCTCGCAGGCCTTCGGAGGCATCGGCGATGAACTCGATGGTGCCGGCCCCGATATAGTTCACGGCCTTTGCCGCGCGCACGGCAGCATCGGTGATCGCTGCCCGCGTCGGGCCGTCCATGCCGGGGGCCGGGGCCTCCTCGATGACCTTCTGGTGGCGGCGTTGCAGGGAGCAGTCGCGTTCGTACAGATGCACGACCTCGCCGTGGCTGTCGCCGAACACCTGAACCTCGATATGGCGCGGCGACAGGATGTATTTCTCGATCAGCACCCGGTCGTCGCCAAAGCTGGACGCCGCCTCGCGTTGACACGACGCCAGCGCGTCCAGAAAGGCGTCGGACGTCTCGACCCGCCGCATCCCCTTGCCGCCGCCGCCCGCGACAGCCTTGATCAGCACCGGATAGCCGATGGCGTCGGCCTCGGCTTTCAGCCGCGCGGGGGCCTGGTCCTCGCCCATGTATCCGGGGGTCACCGGCACGCCCGCCGCGACCATCAGCTTTTTCGCCGCGTCCTTCAGGCCCATGGCCCGGATCGAGGCCGGGGGCGCGCCGATCCAGACGATCCCCGCCGCCATCACGGCCTCGGCGAACTCGGCGTTCTCGGACAGGAAGCCGTATCCGGGGTGGATGGCCTCCGCCCCCGTCGCCTTGGCTGCGGCCAGAACCTTTTCCGCGACGAGGTAGGACTCGCGCGCGGCGGCCGGTCCGATCAGCACCGCCTCGTCGGCCTCGCGCACATGCAGCGCGTGTGCGTCCGCCTCGGAATAGACGGCGATGGTGCGGATGCCCATGCGTTTCGCCGTGCGGAAGACGCGACAGGCGATCTCGCCGCGGTTGGCGACCAGGACGGATTTGAACATCATTGACGTCCTTCAATATTGGAACCGGCGGCACCGTTCTTCCCCCGGCACGGGGGAAGTGGCCCGTCGATCGCGCAGCGATCCAGGGTCGATGGGGGAAGTATCGAGGGGCGGCGCGATCGTTCCCCCATCGTCGCTGTCCTCGCTGCGCTCGGAGACGCGACACTTCCCCCGCAAGCGGGGGAAGAATGAAGCCGACCAGCCATCCCCTACATCCTGAACACGCCGAACACCGTGTCCGGGATCGGCGCATTGAGTGTGGCGGAAATCGCGAGGCCCAGGACGTCGCGGGTCTGGGCGGGGTCGATGATGCCGTCGTCCCACAGGCGGGCGGTGGCATAGTAGGGATTGCCCTCGTCCTCGTATTTCTGGCGAACCGGCGCCTTGAAGGCCTCGGCCTGTTCGGGGGTCCAGGTGTCGGCGTCGCGGTGGACGGTGGCCAGCACCGCCGCCGCCTGTTCGCCGCCCATGACGCTGATCCGGCTGTTCGGCCAGGTGAACAGGAAGCGCGGCGAATAGGCGCGGCCGCTCATGCCGTAGTTGCCGGCGCCGAAAGAACCACCGATCA
>NZ_JBIIAY010000185.1:0-3826 GCF_044239655.1 Brevundimonas sp. | reverse complement strand
TTGGGGGGGCCCCGCACCCCCGCCCCCACCCCACGACCCTGCTCCCGTCGATCCTTGCTTCCAAAAAAAAATGGCCCCGCAAGACCAGAGGTCTCGCAGAGCCAAGTGGGAGGGTTGGGCCGCCTGGTCGGGGAAGCCGACCAGGCGTGGTGGTCAGAAGCGTCCCCGAACTCCGATGACAAACTGCCGGCCAGCCGCGTTGGCGCTGTAGGGCAGAGAGTCATCGTCGTTGATGTAGAAGAGCTGCTCGTCCTCGAGCAGATTCTGCGCTTCGAGCGACACGGTGATGTTGCGCGGAAGACGGTAGGTGAGAGAGGCGTCAAGCGTCTTGCTGCCTCGGCGGTAGGTGTCGCCCGGGAAGTTGTTTTGCGGGCCCAGCGACGAGATATAGGTGTCGCGATAGTTGTACGACGCCCGAGCTGAGAACTGACCGCGTTCGTAGTAGACGGTGAAGTTGTAGGTGTTGGGCGAAAGACCGGTCACGCCCGAGCCGAGCGCACTGGTGCCCGGTCCGGACGCCGGAGCCCCTTCCGATTCCTGCTCGATGTGGGTGTAGTTGGCGTTGATCCCGAGCCCACGCGTGATGAAGTCCAGCGGGATGAGGGCCGTCAACTCAACACCGCGAAGCTTGACCAGTTCTGATGTGTTCTGCCGTTGGTCAAGATTGATGGTCGCAGCATTGATATCACCGCCGCCCAGCACGAGCAGGGCGTCCCGCTGGGCCGTGGTCAGACGGGTCGGATCCAGCCCGAGTTGGTCAAAGCGCGCGCGCGACCGGAGCACCTGGGTGAAGCCCGAGACCTCCTTGGTCCAAACGTTCAGGGCAAGCGTGGCCCGGCGATTGAAATAGTATTCCAGGCCCAGATCATAGTTGTTCGAGAAGAAGGGCTTCAGCGCCGGGTTGCCGCGCGTCAGGGTATCGGCACTGACGTTGAGGCTCTGTCCCGGAGCGAGGTCGCCCGGGGCCGGCCGGGTCATGGAACGGCTGGCTGCCATGCGGAACAGCAGCTTGTCGGTCAGGTCGATGGCTACGTTGAAGCTCGGCAGGTATTCCAGGTAGTCGTTGGTGAAATACTGGACGCCTCGCCCCAGGGTCGGATCGATCACGATGCCAGCGATTTCCTGATCGGTTTTGACGACATGGACGCCGGCGTTGTAGCGAACATCGCGTTCCCGGAACTGGGACTTGCCGTTCATTTCGATGTAGCCACCCCACGTGTCCTCATTGACGATGCGCGGGTTCAGCGTGTTCAGCCGCGTGACGGGGTCGATCTGGTTCTCGTAGTAGTCGATATTCAATGCTGCATCGAGAAGGGCGTAGTTCGGCAAGGCCCAGCCATTGTTGAAGCCGATGTCATATGAGGCATTCGTGTAGAGCTGCGGGTGTCTCCAAGGCGTCAGAAAGTTTCTTACCTGAGAATTAGGGATGACATTCAGCAATGTAGGATAGATCGAGGGATTTGCTGACGTGGGGCTACAGCCAGCACCTGTGTTCAGACACGAACTCGTATCCCAGGTCTGGATTTTGCGCTTGAACTGGTCGTAGCTGCCACCAACGGAAATCTTGAACTCGTCATCGCCGAAGTCGACGTTGAAGCGCGCGCCCGTCTGGCTGATATCCCGCGTCGAGGGTTGGATCCGCATCTCCTGCCACTCGTAGGCGGTGACCAGATTCGGGTCGAAGTTCAGCGTCAGACGAGGCATGGCCTGGCCTTCGACCAGATCATAGACGACCGAGTTGCCGCGCCCCAGCGGTGTGCGGAACAGATAGGTGTTCTGACTGCGTGTCCATTCGCTGGTGTTGTAGTTCACCTGGCCGTCGACCTTGATCCAGTCATTGACCTCCCACTCCATCCCCAGAGTGGTGCTGTATAGATCGCTGTCTTCCCGGTAGGGGCGGTTTTCCGACAGCAACTGGGCGTTGGCGAAGGTGGCGTGGGTCACCACGTTGCGGTCGTTGACCACGACGCCGATCGGGACGTTGTTGCTGGTGCTCCGAACCGCAAGGGACAGCGAGGTCCGCTCGAAATCGTTGCTTCCCTTGGCGGCGATGAAGTCCAGGTTAAAGCGGAGATTGTCCAGGGGACGCCATTCAGCGGTGACGATGGCAGATTGCCGGATCCGTTCACCGACAGTCTGCTCCGCCCTCACAAGGCGCGGGATCGCGGCATAGCTCAACGCCTGGCAGCTCAACCCCGAGGTTCCGCCGGTCGCACCGCCGCAAACCGTCAGGGGCGCGCCGTTGACGAGGCCGTAGCCGGTGCCGACTGGAACGGTCGTCGGAATGGTCGCGCCGCCGCCATAACCGAAGGTCGGGTTGGCAGAGGTTCCGAGGAAAGTCTGGGAGTTGCAGCCACGCGTGTTGACCGAGCAGCGGGTGCCGAGGTTGAAGGTCGTATAGCCCAGTGTGCCGAGCGACTCTGTGCGATACGAGCGAGAAGAATAGGCAAGGCCGCCGAGCAGTCCGAACTCGCCGAAGGGCGTGTCCCACGTATTGCTGGCGAAGAACCCGCCGCGGGGTGCCCATTCATCCGCGACCTCCTGGTAGGTGTTCTTGACCTGCCAGCTGAACTGCGGACCCGGACGATCGAACGGCCGCACGACCTTGAGGTCCACATTGCCGGCGATACCGCCCTCGATGTCGGACGCGCGGGGGGTCTTGCTGACGGTCAGTTGCTTGAACAGCTCGGTCGGGAAAAGGTCGAGATCCAGTCCTCGACCCTGGTTCAGCGCGTCGATGTTGCTGTCGGACGCGGTCTGGATGGGGGCACCATTCAGGGTCACGATGGTGAAGGCGCTGCCCAGTCCGCGGATGTTGACCGATGTTCCCTCACCGGAAACGTCTCGTTCGATCTGGACGCCGGGGACGCGCTGGAGCGCTTCGGCAAGGTTCTGGTCCGGGAATTTGCCGATGTCCTCGGCGAAGATCGAGTCGGTGAAGTTGACGTTGCGGCGCTTGTCTGCGGCCTGGCTCTGAAGGCTCGCGCGGTAGCCTGTGACAACCACATCCTCGACCGTCGCAGCCGAGGGATCGACCGGAGCCTGATCCGCTGGTGGCGCTGTCCGCTGAGGGGCCGGGGCCGTCGTTTGCGCCAGGGCGGGGCTTGCGAGACCCGCTAGAGCCGTTGCGGCAAAAAGTGTCGCTTTGGTGCGGACGGACCGCAGGATTCGATAGTTCATTCGTGTTCCCTCCCCAGGGCTATTTGTGTTCGGCGTGCCGTTTTCGTGGACGTGTCGGCTCGGTGGCCAACGCATCTTGGTAGCGCTCCCAAATGTCACTATGTCCGACAATTGCGATTGTCAATGCGGCCTGCTGCTATGGGGGCGAGTGAACGGACAAATTCCTGCTTGGCAGCGCTTGCCGCCGAACCTGGGGCAACTGCGCGCTTCCATAACGACGCCAATGAACAAGAGCGACGCGCGCCTGAAACGGCATGGAGAGACTTCAAGGTCAGTCGAAATGACTGGTCCGGCGGCGGGGGCGGGCCAGACTGAACTCGGTCCAAGGGCTTGGCCGGTCGAGGTGGTTTTGCCGGGCAGTCACGTTCACCAGGATCCTGACCCTGGCGGTGTCCGCATTGCGATGAATGGTCCTGCTATCGGATCAGGAAACGTTCAGCTGTCTTGACCGCCCCATCCCGCCGCAGGCCGACATAGGCGGCCGTCACCGCCGACCGGAACCTCGGATCGGCGACCAGCGTGGGCGAGAACACGGCCGACAGGCTGAGCAGGGCGTTGACCTTCGCCTCATCCGTATCCGCCCCAGCAAGTAATCGCGCCGTCTCGGCCGCCAGCGGATCCTGCACCACAAAGGCCGTCCCCGCCT
>NZ_JBIIAY010000134.1:0-7852 GCF_044239655.1 Brevundimonas sp. | reverse complement strand
CCCGGCGGCGACCGCAGCCTGGACGCGTTTTTCCAGCGCGGCGACGGCCTTCTCGTCCGTCACGCATTCCTGGAATTGGGTCTCGGACATGCCGAAGCCACCGGCCGTCTTGACCAGGGAGGCGCGAGGGCTGATCGCGCCCGACTGCCATTCGGCCTGGTTGGCCAGCAGTTCGTGGATGACGTCGAAATACTTGTCCGGCCCGGCGCAGCGCGCCATCAGGAAGCCAGCGGCCGCGATCTCGGCGGGCGGGGTCGGCAGTTCGCGGAAGACGTAGCGGACCTTGTTGGTGTCGACGTATTTGGCCTTGAACGCGGGCCAGGTGTTGTTCTGCCAGGCCGCGCAGTGACCGCAGGTCGGCGAGGCGTATTCCACGACCGTGACCTTGGCCCCCTCGGGTGCGCCCATCGCCATATCGCCCTCGGCCGCGCCGGAGCCGCCGCCGCACGCCGCCAGGGTCAGGGCCGCCGCAGCCATCGCCAGGCCGGCCAGAGTCTTCATCGGGGTCATGTTCGTTTCCGTCCGCTCTTATTGGGCCAGGGCCGCGTCGATCTTCTCTGACAGGCCGCTCAGGCTGGTGTCGATCACCTTCTCGCCGTTGACGAGGAATGTCGGCGTTCCATTGACCCCGGCGTCGAGCCCGGCGCGGATCCGCGCCTCCATGCCGGCGATGGCTTCGGGGTCGGTGATGCAGGTCTGGAACTGGGCTTCGGTCAGGCCGGCTTCGAGCGCGATCGGCAGAAGCACATCACGGGGCGGGACGCCACCGAAGATCTGGTCCTGGCTGGCCATGATCTTGTGGATCACGTCGAAATATTTGTCCTCACCGGCGCAGCGGGCGATCAGGAAGCCGGCCGTGGCGACCGGGACGGGCGAGGTCGGGAATTCGCGGAAGACATAGCGGACCTTGTTGGTGTCGACGTATTTGGCCTTGAACGGGGCCCAGGTGCTTTCCTGCCATTCCGCGCAGTGGCTGCAGGTGACCGATGCGTATTCGACTACGGTGACCTTGGCCCCCTCGGGAGCGCCCATCCCGATGTCGCCCTCGGCCGGTTTGCCCGCCCCGCCGGAACAGGCCGACAGTCCCGCCGTGCTTAGGGCCATGGTCGCCAGCGCCGCGCCGGTGATGGCCGCTCGCCGGCTCATGGCGGCGAAGGCCAGTCTAGCGGAGGTTTGGGGCAGAGTGGCGCGCATGGCGGGGTCCTGAAGGCGGCGGGTCATGACGATCGCGCGATTCCCCGGATGAGGGACGGTCCGCACGACAACGCTTGTCGAGAACAGGTGCGGCGAAGTTTTGTCAACGTGTGGACGGGTCGCATGGCCTCTGGCCGATCCGCGTCGTCTGCGCTAATCTGCACCAGAAGTATGAGGACTATTCCGTTATGGCCGTCGTTCGCAAAACCATCACCCTGACCGAGCAGCAGGACAGCTGGATTTCTGCACAGATCGCCGAAGGTCTCTACACGACTGACAGCGAGGCAATTCGAGACCTGATCCGGCGTGAACAACAACGGGGCTTCGCGTACGATGCGATCCGTGAGGCCCTGATCCATGGCGAACAGAGCGGTGAACCCAAGCCGTTCGATTTCGCCGCCTTCAAGCGCCGCAAGATCGAGCAGTATGGCTGAGTACCGCCTCAGCGCGGCGGCCGAACGCGATCTCGAAACGATCTTCGACTACACCGTTGGGCAATGGGGGTTGGCACAGGCGGTCATCTATACCGATCAGATCGAGGGGGCCTGTCTGGCACTGGCTGACGCAAAGGTTCGATCCGTTGACAGCAGCGACATTCGGCCAAGCTACCGCAGGCGGATCGTCGGTCGGCACGTCGTGTATTTCCAGGTCGCGCCCTATGGGGTGGCGGTCATCCGTATTCTCGATCAGCGTATGGATGCCCCGCGTCACCTGTAGGTGTTATCGGCCCTTGCCCTTCGCCTTGTCCGACAGCACGGCCCGCCCGAGGTTGGCCAGCGCGGCCTTGAGCGCATCCGGTGCCGCCTCCACCGACTTCGCCAGATCTGCCTCGGCGGCGGCGTCGAGGGGGTCGATGCGGCGGCGGGCACCCTTGGTCGAGGCGGCGGGCTGGGGCAGGGGCTTCACCGGCCCCTGGGCGATGCGCAGCTTTTCCACCGCGCCGGGGCCGAGGAACAGGTTCACGCGCGACAGAATCTCGGCCGACTGATGCTGGACCAGCAGGGCGGCGGGGCCGGCGACGCGCAGCTCAAGTGTGCCCCCCGATCCGGCACGGCCCTTGGTCAGCTTCTGCGGACGTGTGACGCGGGCCAGCTGATCGCCGACGATCTCACGCCAGCGCGGCTCCAGCGCCCCGGCGCCCCGGCCGTACTTCTCGTCCAGTTCGCGTATGAACGGAGCCAGGGCCCGGCCGGCGGGCGGCGCGGGGCGCGGCGCGGGGCGCGTCCGTCGCCGCGACAGGATCTCGCGGGTCTCGCTTTCCGTGGGCAGGTCGCGGGCCATGGCCCTATATAGCCGAACCGATGACCGACGTCGCCCGCTCCGCTTCCGATCAGATTACCGCCCTGCGCGCCGCCCTGCTGGCCTGGTACGATGCCGGCGCACGGACCCTGCCGTGGCGAGCCCCGCCGGGGTCGGGGGTGCGCACCGACCCATACCGTGTCTGGCTGTCAGAGGTCATGCTGCAACAGACGACGGTGCCGCACGCGACGCCCTATTTCCTCAGCTTCACCGCGCGGTGGCCGACGGTGGGCGATCTGGCGGCCGCCCCGGACGGCGACCTGATGGCGGCCTGGGCGGGCCTCGGATACTACGCCCGCGCCAGGAACCTCCTGGCCTGTGCGCGCGCGGTGGCGGGAGAGCATGGCGGGGTGTTTCCCGACACGGAGGCGGCCTTGCGGGCGCTTCCGGGCGTCGGGGCCTATACGGCGGCGGCGGTGGCGGCGATCGCCTTCAACCGGGCCGCCAATGTCGTGGACGGCAATGTCGAGCGGGTCATGGCCCGCCTGTTCGCGGTCGAGACCCCGGTGCCCGCTGCAAAGCCCGAGCTGGCGCGGCTGGCTGGATCACTGGTGACGGAGGATCGCCCCGGCGACTGGGCCCAGGCCCTGATGGACCTCGGCGCGACCGTGTGCCGGCCGAAGTCGCCGCTGTGCCTCGTGTGCCCGGTGCGGGATTTGTGCGCGGGCTATGCGACAGGCGCGCCGGAACGCTATCCGGTGAAGACGAAGAAGGCGGATCGGCCCCACCGGGTCGGCACGGCCTGGGTGCTGCGCGACGGCCAAGGGCGGGTGGCTCTGGTTCGTCGACCGGACAAGGGATTGCTCGGCGGGATGCTGGGCCTGCCGACGGGAGAGTGGGGGGCGGAGCCATCGGGCATGCCGCCCGTCGAGGCCGACTGGCGCGATGCGGGAGCCATCGAACACGTCTTCACCCATTTCAGCCTGACGCTGTCGGTGAAGGTGGCGGAGGGACAGGGCGAGTTCATCTGGACCGATGCAGATGCGGCGCTGAAGGCCCTGCCGACCGTATTCGCCAAGGCGCTGACGCGGGGTCTGGCCAGCAGTTGACCCCCGAAGAACTCGGCGCCACCGTTTATGATGCCCGTTTTTCGCGCCATCCCTCCAGACATGTCTGCCGATGCCGTCCAGCAGGTCGATGCGATGCTCTCGGAAATCCAATCGACCGAAGGCGTCCATATCCCGTGGGCGATTGAGAGCGGCAGCCGCGCCTGGGGCTTCCCGTCGCCAGACAGCGACTATGTTGCGCGTTTCATCTACGTTCGTCCTGCGGCCCAGGCCGTGACGATCTGGCCGCGTCGCGATGTGATCGAGCGACCGATCGTCGGTGACATGGACGTCAATGGCTGGGATCTCTCCAAAGCGCTGAGGCTGATCCTCAAGGGCAATGCGGTGGTCGTGGAGTGGCTCCAGTCACCCATCGTCTACAGCGGAGAAATCTGGCTGCGCGACGCCCTGCTCGATTTCGCCGAGACCTGGACGGATCGTGTTCGGCTGGAAGCCCACTATCGGCACCTCGGCCTACGGCAGCAATCGATCTATCTCGATGGCGAGGCGGAGCCTGCGCTTAAGAAGGTATTCTACGCCTTGCGGCCTGCGGCGGCGGTACGTTGGCTCAGGTTGCACCCGGATCGCCTTCTGCCTCCGATGCACTTTCCCACGCTGTTGGCCGAGGCTGATCCGCCTGCTGAAGTTGCCCAACTCACCCGGGACCTGATCGCCCGCAAGGCCGTCAGCTGTGAACTGGGTACGGGGCAAACGCCGGAGCCGCTGCGAGAGTTCATCAGGACCACCTTGGGAGATGACATCGGCTCCGAGCGAACACAGTCCCCGTCGGATGAAGCGAAGGCCGCTGCTGACGAGTTGTTTGTCCTGGCGACGCTGCGCCTGGATGCCGCCTAACGCGCCGTCAGAATACGCACATCCCCCGACTTGCCCCTCGGCATCAACACGGTTCCCTCGCCGATGCGTTCGAAGATCAGATCGACCTTGGAGCCCCCGACCCGCAGGTCGGTGACCGCCAGGCGGTCGACGCCGTTCGGCAGGGTGGGGTTGGTGACCGTCACGACCCCGTTAAGAGCATCCACATCCACGCCCAGCGCCGCCTGGAGCATCAGGAAGGCCGATCCCGCCGCCCAGGCCTGGGGCAGGCAGGCGACGGGATAGGCGATGGGGCCCTCGCCCGGTTCGCGGTCGAAGCCGCAGAACAGTTCGGGCAGGCGCATCTGGAAATGGCTGGCGGCGGTGTAGATCTCGCTGATGATCACGGCCACGGCATCGCGCTCGCCGTAGCGGGCCATGCCGGCGACGGCCAGGGAGGTGTCGTGGGGCCAGACCGAGCCGTTGTGATAGCTCATCGGATTGAACCGCGCCTGACCCTTGGCCAGGGTGCGCAGGCCCCAGCCCGAGCGGAACTCGTTCGACAGCATCCGCCGCGTCACCCGCTTCGCCCGTTCGGCCGAGGGCAGGCCGCTGAACAACAGATGCCCGGCGTTCGACCCGATCGACCGGACCTGTTCGCCGTCGCCGTCGAGAGCGATGGCGTAGAAGCCCTCGTCCTCCATCCAGAACCGGTCCTCGACCAGGAACCGGACCTCGTGCGCATGGTCTTCCCAGGCCTGTGCCCGGGCGTCGCCGAGCCGGGCCCCAAGGTCTGCCATCGCTAGCCAGGCGGCGTAGGCATAGCCCTGGACCTCCAGCAGGGCGATCGGCCCCTTGGGGAAGCGGCCGTCGCGGTGGAAGATGGAGTCCTCCGAATCCTTCCAGCCCTGGTTGGACAGGCCGGTCTCGGCGGCGCGGGCATAGTCGATCAGGCCGTCGCCGTTCGAGTCGCCATAGTCGCGCATCCACTCTGACGCCGCGACCAGATTGGGCCACAGGGTGCGGATCAGCTCCAGGTCGCCGGTCCTGCGGGCATAGGCACCCGCCAGGGCGATGAACAGACAGGTGGTGTCGACCCCGCCGTAATAGAGACCGAACGGCACCTCGTGCAGGGCGCTCATCTCGCCGCCGCGGGTCTCGTGCATGATCTTGCCGGGTGCGGAGTCGCGGAAGGCGGACACCTCGGTCGCCTGACGCCGCGCCAGATAGGTCAGGACGCCGCGCGCCAGCGACGGATCGAGCCACAGCATCTGCCAGGCGCTCAGGATCCCGTCGCGCCCGAACGGGGTCGAGAACCACGGCGTGCCGGCATAGGGATAGGGGCCGGTCGGCAGATCGGTGGTCAACAGGGCGATGTCGGCGCGGCTCTGGTCCAGCCAGGCGTTGAACAGGGGGCTGCGGGGGCCACGCAGGGAGGCACCGCGCCGTCGCCGCTGGCGCATCGACAGCTGGGCCTTCAGCGCATTCTGCCGCCAGCGCAGGGCGTCCGGGGCCTCGCAGGCATTGCCGCCGCATTCGATATAGAGGTCTATCCGCTTGCCCATCGGCAGGCTGAACATGAACTCGGCGCGACTGGCGGTCAGCCGGGCCGGTGGCTCGGAGAAGGACAGGCAGCTGGTCCGCTCGACATTGTCCAGACCGGTATAGCGGAAGGTGACGCGGCGGCCGTCGTGGGTTGGCGTATGCTGGGTGCCACGCTTCTCGCGCAGCGTGCCCCGCACCTGGAAGATATCGGCAAAGTCCGCCCCGAAATCGAACGCCAGCGGCAGCAGGACGTCCTCGATCCCGTGGTTGACCACCCGCACCCGCTCGAACATCCGCCGGTCCCACAGAAACCGCCGCCGCTCGATATGCAGCACCCCCGCCGGTGCCGACCGCTCGCCCATCGGCGGCAGGGGGCGGTTGGTCAGGTGGGCGGTGAAGAAGACGTTGTCGCGCGACACGCCGCTGCTCAGCCGTGACGGCCGCGCCAGCCCCGCCGACAGGGTCAGGCGCGACAGGATGCGGGTGTCCTGATCGAACAGGCCGTCGGCCCCGCCCTTCAGGTCGCCCCAGGTATCGGCCACCAGAAAGGTGTCGCCGTCCTTCAGCGCCTGGAGCGTATCCAGCCCGCCGCTGTCCGAGGTTTCGGCGGCCGTGGTCTGAACCGAGTAGGTGTCGTCCATGAGGTCTCTGTGCGCAGCTTGGGGACGTTAGAACGTGTCACCCGAATGCGGCGCTTACGGGCCGCTCAAGTGACGAATGCCCCAGACCGCGAACGGTTCAGCTTGAACCGCTGACGCCGTGTTTCAGGCGACGTTGCCGAAGCTGCGTGGCTCATGCAGCGGCGTCACGACGTCATTGACCGGCGGCGCGATGACCGGCTGGACGGCCAGAAGGTCGTTGTAGACATCGACATAACGCCTCGCCATCGCCTGGGCCGAGAACCGCAGCTCGAACCGCGCGCGGATGGCTTCGCGGTCCAGCAGGCCGGCGCGATCCGCCGCCGCGATCGCCTGCTCCATCGTGTCGACGAGAAAGCCGGTGGCGCCGTCCTCGATGACCTCGGTCGTCGAGCCGCACTTGAATGCCACCACCGGTGTGCCGCAGGCCATGGCCTCGATCATCACCAGACCGAAGGGCTCGGGCCAGTCGATGGGGAACAGAAGCGCCTCGGCACCGCCCAGAAATTCGGACTTCTGGTGATCGCCGATCTCGCCGATGAACTCGATCAGGGGGCTGGATTCGATCAGAGGCTTGATCTTCGTCTCGTAATAGACCTTGTCCGCCGCATCGACCTTGGCCGCCATCTTCAGCCGCTTGCCGAGCTTCAGCGCGATTTCGATGGCCCGGTCTGGCCGCTTCTCCGGCGAGATGCGGCCGAGGAAGGCCAGATAGCCCTTCGACTTTGCGTGGAATTTGTACTGTTCGGCCGGCATCCCGTGATGCACCGTCGCCCGCCAGTTGGCGAAGGCCAGGGGCCGGCGCTGGTCGTCCGAGATCGACACCAGCCCGTATTCGCCGAACCGCTCATAGACCTCGGGCAGGTCCTTCATGTCGAGCCGCCCGTGCAGGGTGGTCAGGGTCTTGCCGGCGTATTTGCGGAACATCGGAAACTGGATCATGTCGGTGTGGAAATGGACCACGTCGAAATCATCGATCCGGTCCATGACCTCGCTCAGCATGGTCATGTGAGCCGCCAGATCGGACTTCAGCGGCGAGGGATCCAGCCGGATGGCCTGATCGCGCACCGGGACCAGCTTCGCCCTGGTCCGCGCATCGGCGCTGGCGAACAGCGTCACCTCATGACCCAGATCGACGAGAGCGTCGGTCAGATGGGCGACGACCCGTTCGGTCCCCCCGTAAAGCTTCGGAGGAACGGCCTCGTACAGCGGGGTGACCTGGGCGATCTTCATGGCGGTGTTTCCCGACCCGCTCAGCCGGGCCGCAGGGATCAACACCTCCGCCGCTGCCAGGTTCCGTTAGGCCCGAGATTTCTT
>NZ_JBIIAY010000146.1:0-6828 GCF_044239655.1 Brevundimonas sp. | reverse complement strand
GGTCATAAGCGTACGGTGCTGGACGTTGCGGGGACCAGCTCGTTGATTTCGTTGACGATGGCCTCCCTGGCTACATCGCCGCGCGGATTTCCGACCTCAGGGCGTCGATCGACTTGAAGCCTTGGTCGGTCTTGAACTGCCAGTAGGTCCAGCCGTTGCAGGCCGGGGCGTTTTCCAGCAGGGCACCCAGCTTGTGAATCGAGCCGGTGAATTCGCCGGACACCAGTGACCCGTCCGCCCTAACCCGTGCCTGACGATCACCCTTGGGTCCGTACAGGATGTCGCCGGGCGCCAGCATCCCGGCCTCGACCAGAGCCCCGAACGGCACCTTCACCTCGGCCCGCTTGGAGCCCATGACCATCAGGTCCTCGGGATTGCCGGGGATGACGGCATCGATGCGGGTCTGCGCCACCCTGGCATAGGTTTCGTCGCGCTCGATGCCGATGTAGGACCGGCCCAGCCGCTTGGCCGCAGCGCCGGTCGTGCCGGTGCCGAAGAAGGGGTCCAGGATGACGTCGCCGGGCTTTGTTGCGGCCAGGATGACGCGGTGCAGCAGGGCCTCGGGCTTCTGGGTCGGATGGGCTTTCTTGCCGTCCTCGCCCTTGATCCGCTCCTCGCCGGTGCAGAGCGGGAAGGTCCAGTCCGAGCGCATCTGGGTGTCTTCGTTGAAGGCCTTCAGCGCGTCGTAGTTGAAGGTGTAGCGCTTCTGGTCCCGGCTCTTGGCGGCCCAGATCAGGGTCTCGTGGGCATTGGTGAACCGCGTGCCCTTGAAGTTCGGCATCGGGTTGGACTTGCGCCAGATGATGTCGTTCAGCACCCAGAACCCCAGGTCCTGGATCGCCGCGCCCAGCCGGAAGACGTTGTGATAGCTGCCGATCACCCAGATCGAGCCCTCGTCCTTGAGCACCCGCCGGCACTCCTTCAGCCAGTCGCGGCAGAAGGCGTCATAGGTCGCGAAACTGTCGAACTTGTCCCAGTCGTCATCGACCGCATCGACCCTGGAATTATCCGGCCGCAACAGGTCGCCGCCCAGTTGAAGATTGTAGGGCGGATCGGCGAAGACCATGTCCACCGACTTGGACGGCAACGACCGCAGGATCTCGATGCAGTCGCCCAGATGGATAATGTCGGTCTTCAGATCGGTCACGGGCAGCCTCGGGGAGTGGAGGCTGGATGGTGAATCCTTGTGGTTAAGGTGGGGTAACCACGCCCTCAGAACGGGAAGAACAGCGGGATGACCGCCACGCCGACGACCCAGGTCACCAGATTCAGCGGCACGCCGATCCGCACGAAGTCCATGTATTTGTACTCGCCCACCTGAAACACCAGCACATTGGTCTGATAGCCGAACGGGGTGGCGAAGGCGGCCGAGGCCGCCATCATCACCGCGATCAGGAAGGGGCGCGGATCGACGCCCAGACTTTCGGCCAGGGCGACCGCGACGGGCGTGATCAGGACGGCGACGGCGGCGTTCGACAGGAACTCGGTGGCGAACAATGTCACGCCGTACAGGATCGCCAGCGCCACCAGTGGCCCGAACGGCCGGATAAAATCGATCAGCAGATCGGTCCCCGAGGCCGCCAGCCCGGTCACCTCGATGGCCAGGCCGACGACCACCATGCCCGCGATCAGCAGCAGCACCTCGGGCCGCAACCCGGCATAGGCCTCTTCCGGGCTGATGACGCGAAACAGGATCAACACGACGGCACCGGCGAAGGCCGAGGCGGCTATGGGGGCAACCCCGGTTGCCGCCGCCAGGATCACCGCCACGAACACCAGCATGGAGATGGCCGCACGCCTGGCGTCGAAAGGTTTGGCGACCGAGAACAGCTCGATATCGCCCATCATTCCGTCGCCGGTCTGTTCCGGGGCGTGTGGCAGGCCAGGGACGCTCTCGTCTGCCTTGCCCAGCATCCGGCCGCCGACCAGAAACAGATAAAGGCCTCCCGCCGCCGCCACGATCAGGCCGACGGGGGTGATCTCGAACATCGAAAACACGCTCTGGCCGGCGTTCCTGGCCATGTCGTTGACCAGCAGGTTGGTGGATGTCCCGATCAGGGTGCAGGCCCCGCCCATGATGGTGATGTAGCTGAGCGGGATCAGGAACCGCTTGGGCGACAGGTTCAGCGAGTTGGCGACATCCTTCACGACCGGTGCGGCCAGCACCACGATCGGGGTGTTGTTCAGGAAGGCCGAGGCTGCGCCGCACAGGACGATGACCAGCCACAGGCCCGCCGCGCCCAGCCGGGCGCACAGTGCCGTCGCCTGACGGATCAGCAGACCCAGCAGGCCCGACAGCTCGATGGCGTAGGCGATGACGAACAGGCAGGCCAGCGCGATGACGGCGGGGCTGGCGAAGGCGCTCTGGACCTCGACCGGGCGGATCACGCCCATCAGCAGCAGGGCCGCCGCCGCCGACAGGGCGGCCACGTCGGAGCGGATCTTGCCGTGGATCAGCACACCGACCACGGTCACCAGGACGACGAGCGCCGCGATCTGATCGAATGTCATGCGTCTTGGTGGGCCGCACGGGGTGACCACGTCAACCTTGGCCGCCAATTGGGCTTTTCGGTCAGGCCCATGCTAGGAAGACGTCATGGCTTTCCTCCGCGAGCAACCGGCGTCCTCGATCCTGCGTCGAGGGCCGGCCCGCCGAATCGTCGCCTGTTTCGCGCTGGTCGCCCTCGCGCCGATATTGATCCAGTGCGACCTCTATCGGCCCCGGGATAAGGCTCCGGTTCCGGCAGAGGCACCGGAAACGACGACCCCGCCCAAGGTCGCCGCAACGCCGGCCCCGGTCCCGCCGCTGGGACGAGCAGAGATAATCGCCGCCGCTGCCCGCGCCGCATCGGACTATGCTTCGGGCACGGCCACCCAGGACACCGACCCGCTGGTCGGGCGGGCGTTCTCCGTGCGGACGCCGTTCGGCTGTGGCCCGATCGCCGAGGCCGCGAACCCCGTCGCCGCTCCGGCCGGTCTGGCCCGCGCCGAATGGGGATCGGAACGCAAGACCATCCAGCTCTCGCTCGATCCCGACAACTGGACGGGGTCCGCCCTCATTACCGCGCCCGGTGTTCAGCCGGGTTGGGAGGCCGTCGAGGGTTTCTGGCTGGCCCGGCCCTGGCTGGCGACCGAGGCCTGTCCGGGCGTCGCTCGCGATCCGCTCCAGGCCGCAGCGTCCGGCGTCGTGGCCCAGACCGTCGGCCTCGCGGCCGTGTTTCAGGAGGGCGCGTCGCGCGTGGCTCGCCGCAACGGCCGAGCCTATGTCTTCACCGTTCGCCCCGAACGCGACGCCACGATCCTGACGCCGCCCGCCGACGGCTATCGAGTCCTGATCCAGGGGCGGGTCAGTGCCTTCCCCGAAGGCCGGGCGTTTCGCTGCCGGGCCACCAGTCCGGATCAGCGGCCGATCTGCGTCGCCGCCATCACGCTGGATCGCGTCGCCTTCACCCTGGCGGACGGCACGGTGCTGAGCGAGTGGCGTCCGGGTTGACCGCCGGCCGGGTCGTGGCGGAGCCGAAACGTTCGAAATCGGGCGCGGCTGCGCGAAACGCCGATCCGCAATCGCCTTGACTTGGCCGTATTATGCGCCCATCTGCGCTGCGTCGCACAATTGCGATCCCCGGTGCGCTCCAGCGCGTGTGGGTCTTCACTCCCCAACGAAGACCTGACTGTAGCAGCGGCCGGCCCTCAAGTTCACTACGCTGCCCGGACACGCGGGGCGGCGCCCGATCCACCCCGAAGGCTCCACTCTGGTGCCCCGTCGGGACTGGCGGTGCGCGGCCTTATCTGGCGTTGAGCCATGGCTGATGCGCGTCGCCGCACGCGAAAGACATCACCTTGACCACCACATTCGAATCCTTCGGCCTGAACAAGGCCCTTCTTCAGGCTCTCACCACCGAGGGCTACACCACCCCCACGCCGATCCAGGCCCAGGCCATTCCGTCGGTCATGCTCGGCAAGGACCTGCTGGGCATCGCCCAGACCGGCACCGGCAAGACGGCGGCCTTTGCGCTTCCGATCCTGCATCGTTTGGCCGAGAACCGCGTCGCGCCTCTGCCGCGCACCACCCGCTGCCTGATCCTGTCGCCCACGCGTGAGCTGGCCAGCCAGATCGCCGAGAGCTTCAAGGCCTATGGCAAACACCTGGGCTTCAAGGTCGCGGTCGTCTTCGGCGGCGTGAAGTACGGCCCCCAGGAACGCGCCATCCAGGCCGGTCTCGACGTCCTGGTCGCCACCCCTGGCCGTCTGCTGGACCACATGCAGCAAAAGACCCTGGACCTGTCCTCGACCGAAATCTTCGTCCTTGACGAGGCCGACCAGATGCTGGACCTCGGCTTCGTCAAGCCGATCCGCCAGATCGTCAGCCGCATCCCGGCCAAGCGCCAGAACCTGTTCTTCTCCGCCACCATGCCGACCGAAATCGGCAAGCTGGCCGGCGAGCTTCTGAAAGAGCCCGTCAAGGTCCAGGTGACGCCGCAGTCGACCACCGTCGAGCGCATCAACCAGTCGATCATCCACATCGAACAGGGCCGCAAGCGCGCCCTGCTGACCGAGATGTTCGCCGACGACAAATTCACCCGCGTCCTGGTCTTCACCAAGACCAAGCACGGTGCCGACAAGGTCGCGGCATACCTTGAGGCCGGCGGCGTCCAGGCCGGCGCGATCCACGGCAACAAGTCCCAGCCCCAGCGTGAACGCACCCTGGCCGCCTTCAAGGCCGGCAAGCTGCGCGTCCTGGTCGCCACCGACATCGCCGCGCGCGGCATCGACGTGGACGGCGTCTCGCACGTCGTGAACTTCGAACTGCCCTTCGTGCCCGAAGCCTATGTCCACCGCATCGGCCGGACGGCCCGCGCGGGCAAGGACGGCTCGGCCGTCAGCTTCTGCGCCGGCGACGAGATGAAGCTGCTTAAGGACATCGAGAAGGTCACTCGCCAGAAGATCCCGTCGTCGGACCGTCGCAATGACAAGTCGCTGGGTCTGCTGGACCAGTCGATCATGGCCGCCGGCGTCGGCACCAAGGCCACCATGCCGGATCGCGAGGAACGTCCCCGTGGCGAGGGTCGCGGCAATCGCAACCCCCGTCGCGACGGCGTCAAGCCGGCCCACGGCGGTCAGCCCCACCGTCAGCGCAAGCCGGGTCCGGGTGGTCGTGATGGGGGCCGCGACGGCGCTCGTGACGGCGCACCGCGCGTCCACCACGACCGGCCCCTGGCCTCGACCCAGCCGTTCGATCCCCTAGCCGCCGACCGCGCCCGTTCGGCCGCGGCGGCCAACCGTCCGGTCTCCGAAGCCAAGCCCGACGGCGAGTTCAAGCGCCGCCCCCGCGGCCGTCGCCCCTCCAACGGCGGCAAGGGCTACGCGGCCTGAGGTCTGATCTGATTGACGAATGAAGAACCCGCCCGGTGCGAACCGGGCGGGTTTTTTCGTCAGGGCTGGAGAGTCGCCGACACGCCCCGTTCCCGCAGGGCGTCCGAAAGCGAGACGACAGCAGCCTCGACCAGCACCGCATCCCGCCCCCGCACCACCAGGTTCGTCCCGATCTCGCCGTCCGATCCTGCGCCGAACGGATAGGAGCCGAACGACA
Organism: Brevundimonas sp.; assembly: GCF_044239655.1. GTDB lineage: Bacteria > Pseudomonadota > Alphaproteobacteria > Caulobacterales > Caulobacteraceae > Brevundimonas. The sequence continues at coordinate 1,238 of NZ_JBIIAY010000146.1, read as the reverse complement.
GTTCGCGCTGGGCCTTTGCCGCGGCCCCCAGCGTCTCGGCGATCGCGCCCTCACCGACGCCAGTGACCCTCAGGGTTCGCGAATGGACGACGGCCCCGGTGCGCAGGCGGGGCGCGACGTCCTCCAGCATGGCGGTCATGATCCTGGGCACGCCCGCCATGACGAAGACGTTTCCGATCTGGAAGCCCGGCGCATCGGTGACCGGATTGGCGATCAGGGTCCCGCCCTCGGGGATGCGCGCCATTCTCCGCCGCGCAGCGTTGAAGTCGTCGCCGTATCGCCGCGCCAGGATCGCCAGGGCGTCGGGATGTTCGGGCAAGGGCACGCCGAAGGCCTGGGCCACGCAGTCGGCGGTGATGTCGTCGTGGGTCGGGCCGATGCCGCCGGTGGTGAAGACATAGTCGTGGGCGGCGCGCAGGGTGTTCAGGGCGTCGGTGATCTGGGCCGGGACGTCGCCGACCGTCCGCGCCTCCTTCAGGTCGATGCCCAGCGCCGTGACGAACCGGGCGAGGGTGTTCAGATTGGTGTCGGCCGTGCGGCCCGACAGGATCTCGTCGCCGATGATCAGGACGGCGGCGGTGGGACTGGCTTGGGTCATGACCAAACCTACCGCGTCGGGGTCGGACGGCACCAGCGCCCTTGACGCCTCACCCGGGCCGCGCATGATCGGCAGGCACAGGGGAATCCACGCCATGCCGGCCGAGGCGCTCACCGCCGACCAGACTCCGACCGACACCTGGCAATGGTGGGAGGCGCGCCGCCTTCGCTACAACCTCGGCCTGGCGGTCGCAGGGGTGCTGGCCGGAGGGCTGACGGGCCTGGTGATCTGGAGCTTTCGCAATGACCCCTCGCCGGTCGAGGCCCCCTGGCCGGCGATCCTGATCCACGGCCTTTTGTATCTCGGGTTCATGGCGGCGGCGAACGCCTGCTACCTGATCGGGGCGTTCAGCGAGAAGCTGCTGACCCCGCGCGACCCGGACGCCTATCGCCGTCGCATGTGGCGGCTGGGCTTCGGGTTTTCGATTGCCCTGCCGTTCGCCTATCCGGCCTGGGTCCTGTTCGTGATGATGATGTTAAGCCGATTGTGAGCGACGCCGCCCCCGCGCCCCTTCCGGCCAAGAGCCGCAACTCCGGTCACCGCGAGCGGCTGCGCGAACGCGCGGCCAAGGGCGGCATCGACGCCCTGCCGGACTATGAGCTGCTCGAGATGCTGCTGTTCCGGTCGATCCCGTACAGGG
>NZ_JBIIAY010000075.1:0-14760 GCF_044239655.1 Brevundimonas sp. | reverse complement strand
GGATAATACTGACCGAGGTGGTGTTCAGCGGCGTCAGGTCGATCTTGTCGATCCCGGTCTCGAAATCATACAGATTGTCAAAGCCCGCAGCCTGGCTTGAATCTGACGGCGTTAGATATCGAAAGATATCTGCCCCCACCCCGCCCGAGATCGCATCCGCTCCGCCGCCGCCGGTGATGGTGTCGTTGCCCGCACCGCCCTGGATCGGATCGGCCAGGCTGGACCCAGTTAGGATATCGGCATTGCTCGAACCGGCCAGATAGATGCCGAAACCATTGGCGTAGAAGAAGTCCGTGCCGTTCACCGCTCGCCTGTCGGCCGCCAGCATAAAATCACCGCCCGGGGTCTGGGCGAATACGAAACTGGAACCGTTGTCTGTGCGGATGACGCTGATCGACGTCGGATTTAACGCCGTCAGATCGATCCGGTCGAACCCCGTCTCGAAGTCGTAAAGGTTGTCGTAGGCAGCGGCATTGGAGTCCGTTACGGCGACGTACGCATAGGTATCGCGCCCACCGCCGCTGGCAATGGCATCGGCTCCTGTCCCGCCCGTCAAGACATCGTCGCCGCCTTGCGCCGAGATTACGTCAGCTAACGCAGTGCCGACGAAAATGTCGGCGCTGTTTGACCCGATGAAGTTGATCGCCGTCGGGTACCCCAGACTGATGTTGGACGAGTTCGGAGAAATCCCATTCGGCCCTCCCCTGAGCAGCACTTGGAAGATGCCGGATGGAGTCGTGGCAGAGACCACGTTGTCCCGACTGTCTAATCGGCGGATAGTCAGCGACGTTGCATGTAGCGCGGTCAGGTCGATCACATCTGGTCCTGAGACCCCAAAGTCTGTGATGAGGTCCATCACTGCTTCTGTAGAGTCCAGAGCTGAACTGAAGTAAAATGTGTCACGTCCTGGTCCACCCGACAGGATGTCATAGCCAAGCGAGCCAACCAGCGTGTCGTCTCCCTCACCGCCGTAGATTGTGTCGCCCAAACTGGTGCCAATGAGGACGTCGGAGTAGTCCGACCCCACCAGATTGACCCGCAACAACAGCCCATCGCTGCCGAAGACGTCGGTAGCCTCGATCGAGCCGTTGACCCCGATAACGGTCTGAGGTCCGGACCCATGACCTGCAAAAATCAAAGTGCCTCCGCCATTGGTACGGACAAGACTTAGGCCCGTGGGCAGAACACCTTCGATGACAATGATATCTGAGCCGGTCTGAAAGTCGGCGATGGAGTCGATGGCGGTGCCAGTCGAATCTCCGGGTGCGAAGACAAACACATCCGCCCCAGCGCCCCCGGTCAATTGATCCGGTCCCGGACCGCCGCGCAGGGTGTCCGATCCTGCCAGACCATTCAGAATGTCATCACCCTCCAGCCCGGTCAGGATGTCATCGCCGGACGTTCCGCTCAGTGTATCCGGGCCGCTGGTTCCGGTGATCGTGGGCATGACAAAACTCCCTACAGGACGTGGAGAACCTAACCACGCTCTGGATCGCTTGGACAGCGCCGCCTTAGCTTTGCACTCCGCAACGATATCCTTCGATCCGGCTGACTAGGGTCTGCTTCGGGTCGACTCCGACCAAAGGCACCGATGCCGCAAGCAGACGTTTCGCAGCCAATAAGGGACCCCCGGTCAACTCCCTCCTCCTCACCCCGCCCTTGAACCCGCAGCCCCCACGCTCTATTCCCCGCGCACAGGAACAGGAGCATCCCATGCTGGCTCTCGGCATCATCATCGGTTTCGTCGTCGTGGTCGGCGCTATCAACTATTTCGAGTTCGGCCGGGTTGACTGAGCCTACGGGCCAGACCGTTCGCAACGGCGCTGCGCTCGTCACCGGGGGCGGCAAGCGGATCGGGCGGGCGATCTGTCTGAGGCTGGCGCGGGCCGGGTTCGACGTCGCCCTGCACTACCGGTCCGATCCGGACGAGGCCGAGGCCACGGCGGATGAGGTTCGTGCGCTCGGCCGCCGCGCCGCCATCGTCCGCGCCGACCTGACCGACGAGGCCGAGGTGCGGGCCCTGGTCCCGGCGGCCGTCGCCGCGCTCGGCCCCCTGTCTGTCCTGGTCAACAACGCCTCCGTGTTCGAGGACGATCGTGTCGGATCCCTCAGTCGCGAGAGCTGGGACCGCCATATGGAGACCAACCTGCGGGCGCCGATCGTGCTGGCCGAGGCCTTCGCCGCCGTGGCGGTCGACGGCGCTTCGATCGTCAACCTGCTGGACCAGCGGGTGCTCAAGCCCGATCCGCGCTTCATCTCCTATGCCCTGTCGCGCAACGGCCTGTGGTGGGCGACGCGGACCCTGGCCCAGGCCCTGGCACCGCGCATCCGGGTCAATGGCGTCGGCCCCGGGCCCACCCTGCCGTCGATCCACCAGACGCCGGAAGAGTTCGCCGCCGAGGCCGCCGCCACCCTGTTGCAGCGCCCCGGCTCGCCCGAGGCCATCGCCGACGCCGTCGCCTGGCTGGTGGACGCCGACCTCGTGACGGGCCAGATGATCGCCGTCGACGGCGGTCAGCATCTGGCCTGGCAAACGCCTGACATCGTGGATTACCCAGCATGACCGCCGTGGCCGCCTTTCCCAACACCGACGCCGCCCGTCAGGAGGGGCTGAAGGTCTTCGTGCGGGGCCTGCGGGTCGAGGCCGGCATCGGCGTCTATGACCACGAGCACGGCCGTCTCCAGACCCTGATCATCGATGTGACGCTGGAACTGTCGCCCCACGACGTCGAGCGGCTGGCCGACACGGTCAACTACGAGACGATCGCCGACGCGGCCCGCGCCATCGTGGCCGAGGGTCATGTCGGGCTGGTCGAGAGCTTTGCCGAACGGCTGGCGCTGGATGCCCTGAGCGACGCCCGGGTGCGCCGGGTCACCGTCCGGGTCGAGAAACCGGGCGCGCTGGAGGCCGCCGAGGCCGCCGGGTGCGAGGTCGTTTACGCCCGCTGACGACTGGCGACGGTTGCGCCTGCGCGGCCGGACGGCCATTGTCCCACGATGATCCTGGCGTCGATCGCGGCTGCGGCCCCGGCGACGCTGCAACGCTTTAGGTCGAGCGCAAGGTCGCGCGACGCCGGAGAAGACCGATGGCCGAACCCGGCGATCCCTCGTCCCACGATCACGACGACCTGATCGGCTTCACCTCGCCGGGGTCGCTGGCCGGAACCGCGCGGACGCCTGAACCGCGCAAGGTCGAGCCGCCCGTGGCCGCGTCCTGGACCGCGCCCGTCCCGCGCTACCGCGACGACCCGACCGACGACCTGTTCGACGACGACGCAGACCCGATCGACGCCCCGGCCGTGTCCGAAGCGCAGGTGGCCGAGACGGAGTCCTCGCCCGAACCGGCGGTGCAGACCGAGGCCGCCGATGACCTCGGGCCCCTGTTCACGCCCGGGACAGCCATTCCGGCCGTCGCGCCCGTTGTGGCCGCCCCCGTCGCGGCGGTCGCTGCATCGCAGCGCCCGGCCAACGCCGATTTCGACGCCCCGCCTGCGCCCCGGCCCGCTGCGACACCGGCCGCCGACGCGTCTGTTCTGCCCGCCTGGGCGCGCGAGACGCCCCGGCCGCCCAAGCCCGGACCCGCCGCCTTCGGCCGCGCCCAGCGCGCTGCGCCACCCGAAGGGGCGATGAGCCTCTATGCCGTCTATGCGCTCATCCTGTTCGCCGTGCCGACGTTCGGCCTGGCCGCCATGATCGCCCTGGTCTCGGTCATCAGCCGGCCCGTGCCCGCCCAGGACCTGGCGGCCAGCCATTTCATCTTCCAGAAGCGCACCCTGTGGGTGGCGGCGATCGGCGCGGCGATCGGCGTCATGCTGATCCCGGCGGTAAACCTGATTGGGGTCTTCGTCCTCGTCGGGATGGCGCTCTGGGTCATCGTGCGCGGTGCGGCGGGCCTGATCCGCCTGGCCGCCGGCCGCCCCGTCAAGAACCCGCTGACCTGGACGATCTAGGAGCTCTCATGACCGACACCGGACCGAACCAGCCCCGCCTCGGCGAAGGCCTGCACCCGTCGGAGGGCAAGCCCGCCGCCATCATCGCCTGGGCCCTGTATATCCTGTCGATCCCCAGCGCGAACCTGCTGGTCATCGTCGGCCTGGTCGTCGCCTATGCCGGTCGCGGCTCGGCGACGGGCGTGGCGCGGGATCATATCGAGGCCCAGATCGCCCTGTTCTGGTCCGTCTTCTGGTGGACCATCGGCCTGTGGATCGTGACGATCGTGGCATTCGTCACCGTGATCCTGTTCCCGCTGGGATTCGTCGGCCTGCTGCTGCTGTTCCTGCTGCACATCTGGTTCACGGTGAAGAGCGTGCTGGGTCTGATCAACCTGTTCTCCGACAAGGCCCCCTGAGGTTTTCCGGGGAACAGGCACGCGCGCCGTCTGTTGATCCCGCGACACCCCGACAGCCTCGAAGGACCGCTCCATGACCGATCTCCGCGACGTAACGGCCGAACAGCGTTTCGAGCAGGGGTTCACCGACGCCGACGGCGCGCTCCGCCGCGTCTGGGCCGACTATGCGATCCAGGGCGAGGTCCGCGCCATCCTGCATGTCGAGGCCGAGGACGAACTGCGCGGCTCAGGCGCAGCCGGGCGGTTCATGGCCAGCCTGGCCGACCATGCGCGGGCCGAGAAAATCAGATTGGTGCCCCGGTGCAGCTATGCCGTCGCCTGGTTTCGCCGCCACCCCGATCAGAGTGACGTTCTGGCGTAGAGGTCAGGGCAGGCGGCTGACGATGGTTTTCATCGTCTCGGCCTTCTGGGGCAGATCGACCATCAGGCGCGAGGCGATCTCACGCGCACCGACCGGATAGGCGTCGCCGCCCTCGGCGATCTCCTTGGCCATCTCGGCGGCCTGGAACAGCACCTTTTCGAGCGCCTCGACCTGTTCGAGCGCCAGGGCGCGGGCCTCGAGCTGCAGCCGTTTGACGCGTTCGGACGTGGTCTCGGGTGCCCGCATCAGATCATAGACCTCGCTCTGGGCGGCGACGAGGCGCAGGTCGGGCTTGCTGGGTGTGCTGGACGATTTCGGCATGACGGGATTCCTTCGTCAGCATCGAATGCGGATCCAGCTTGACCGTTCCCCGCGATCCGGCCTCCGGATCAGGAACCGCCACCACTGTGGCGCTCGGGCATCACAGCGGCCCGGCGTCGACCATGTGATCGAGGCGGGCGTCGGCCCTTTGCCCCTCCTGCTCCTCCTCCAGAACCTCGGCGGCCTGGTCGTTGAGGGCCCGGCCTTCGCGGCGGGGTTTGACATAGGGTTCGGGCTGCGGTGTCGAGGTGTTGTTGCGCCACAGCGACCGGCCTGCCTGCAGACCGTCCGCGACCTGGAGCGTCAGCCGCTCCTCGTCGCGACGCCGGACGTCCTCAATGGTCTCGCGCGCCTCGTCTTCAGAGAAGCCGAGGTCCTTGAGCACATGTTCGCCGAAGGCCAGGGCGCTCTCGAAGGTCTCGCGGATGTGGAACTCGACGCCGGCCTTGATCAGGCGGATCGAATGGCCCCGGTCGTAGGCGCGCACGAACAACTTCACCAGCGGGAACTCGGACTGGATCAGTTCAACGATCCGGTCGGCGGCCTCGGGCTTGTCGACGCAGACCAGAACGGTCTCGGCGGTTTCGACGCCCGAGGCGCGCAGCACGTCCAGCCGGGTGCCGTCGCCGTAGTAGACCTTGAACCCGAACTTGCCGGCGGCCTGGATCATCTCGACGTCGGAATCGACGATCGAGACGTCGACGTCGCGCCACAACAGGGTCTGGGCCGCGACCTGGGCGAAGCGGCCGAAGCCGATGATCAGCACCCGTTCGCGCAGGCCTTCGGCGCGATCGACGTCGTCGAGATCGTCGATCGAGACCGCGTCGTCCTTCAGCAGCCAGCGCGACACCACGATGGTCACCAGCGGCGTCAGCACCATCGACAGGATGACGATGGCCGTCAGGATCGCGCTGGTCCGCGCGTCAAACAGGCCGGCCACGGTCGCCGCGCCGAACAGGACGAAGGCGAACTCGCCGCCTTGCGCGAACAGGGCCGCGCGCTCCAGCGCCTCGTTGTGCGAGGCCTTGAACAGCCGCGCGACGCCATAGATGCCGATCGCCTTGACGACCATGAACAGGGCGACGCCGCCGATCACCCAGCGCCAGTCCGCCACGACCACGGCCAGGTTCAGCGACATCCCGACGCTGAGGAAGAACAGGCCCAGAAGAATGGACCGGAACGGATCGACATCGGCCTCCAGCTGGTGGCGGAAGGTCGAGTCCGACAGCAGCACCCCCGCCAGGAAGGCCCCCATGGCCATCGACAGCCCGCCCAGCGCCATGGCCCAGGCCGCCCCGCAGACCACCAGCAGGGCGGCGGCCAGCATGACCTCGCGCCCGCCGTACCGGGCCAGCTGACGGAACAGCGGATTGATCGCGTAACGCCCCGCCACGAACACCACTGCGACGGCGGCGACCGCCAGCCCGATCGTGCGCCAAAGCGGCGGGCCGTCCTCCGCCGTGCCCAGGGTCGAGGCCAGAACCGCGACGACCGCCAGCAAGGGCACGATGGCCAGGTCCTCCAGCAACAGGATGGAGACCGCGCGTTGTCCCGACGGCGACGACAGTTCGTTGCGTTCGTCCAGGCTCTGCATGATCACGGCCGTGGACGACAGGACGAAGCCCATGGCCCCGATGAAGGCGACGGGGGCCGCAACCCCGAACGCCATCGCCGCCCCGGTCAGCAACAGGCCGCAGGCCGCGACCTGGGCCGCGCCGAGCCCGAAGATTTCCTTGCGCAGCTTCCACAGCTTGGCCGGTCGCATCTCCAGCCCGATGATGAACAGGAACATCACCACGCCCAGTTCGGCGACGTGCAGGATCGCCTCGGCGTTCTGGATCAGACCCAGGGCGAACGGGCCGATGGCCAGGCCGGCGGCCAGGTATCCCAGCACCGACCCCAGGCCGAATTTGCGGAACAGCGGGACGGCGACGACCGCGGCGGCCAGCAGGGCCACACCGTGTCCCAGATTCAGTCCCGCAGCGTCCGCCATGCCCTCACCCTTTCGTCGAGCCTGCATAGTGGCGACTGCGGCGACGCTTTGCGAGGCCACGGAAACGAACTATTTCGGTGACGACCGCTTGGTCCGGCAGTGTCGGCTCGCCAGGCGGAGGCCAGAGGCATCGATCCATGAAGCGCCTGCAATGCCGTGTCGCCTGCGTGTCGGTATCGGCCATGCTGACCATAGGCCTCTGCGGGCAGGCGCTGGCACAGGATTTTCAGGGTCTGGTGACCATCCATGTCGCCGGCGATGATCGTTACACCCTGCCCCACACCATAAGGCTCGAACCGGCGACGCACGGCGTGTCACGATCCGTCGCCGAGCTCGAGACCCGCCTCTGGCGCGCGACCCGCACATCGGAACGCGGAACCGAAGCGATCACCTCGGATACCTGTCCCGGCTTGCAGAACGCCGCGCTGAGCTTTCTTCATCTGCCGCCGATCCCGATCGCTCCGTTCGCTGGCGCGGTCTTCGGCGACGCCACGATCCCGATTCCGCCCACCCGAAAGGACGGATTCTCGACCCGACTGTCGTTCTCGACAAAATCAGAGGACGGATCGACGGCGGAGGTCCAGATCGCGCACGGCAACGCCTACGCAGCTTGGGGACACGATACGGTGTCGGGCCTGCTTTCGTGCTGGGGGCCTTTGCTGCCCTGACGATCGGACGCTTTCAGCATCGATCCTAAAAGCCACACTCTTCGCGCGCCCTATTTCGCGCCGATACAGGCCACAGTTTCGACGAACGGCAGTCGGTCTCATGCAGCAACGACATAATCCCGGGAGGATGCGATGCTGGCGACCATGCTGAAACAGGGGGTGGCGGCCGTGCTCGGCCTGTCCGTGGCGGCCCCGACCGTGATGCCCGTATCGCAGCCACAGGTCGCGCGCGCTTTCGAGGACGGTGACGGCGTGGTCAGTCAGGCCGCCTGCGCCGCCGTCGGCATTCGGGTCCAGGACGGACGACAGAACTATGCCCTGTCGGTTTCCCGGACGCCGACGGGCATGGCCGCACCGGCCTCCATCGCACCGCCGCCCGTCACCCTGCCGATCACGCCGACGGCGAAGGAGGACAGGGTCGAGTTCCGCGCGCCGCCGCCGCCCTATGTCGCCCCACCGGCCCCGCCGCCTCCGCCTGCGCCGATGATGACGGCTCATTCTCCCGTGGTGGGTATGGTCATGCCCCATCCGGTCCGTCCCGCCGACACCGAACGCTATCCCGACGCCACGCCCAATCCTGTGAAGCGGGTCACCGACGAGCCCGTCTCGACCTTCTCGATCGACGTGGACACGGCCGCCTATGCCAACGTCCGCCGCTTCATCTCCGAGGGCGCGACCCCGCCGAAGGACGCGGTGCGGGTCGAGGAGATGATCAACTATTTCGACTATGGCTATGCCCGGCCGACCAGCGCCGCCGAGCCCTTCGCGATCACCACCGCCGTCGCGGCCTCGCCCTGGTCATCCGGCCGCCAGATCGTCCACATCGGGCTGCAGGGGTACGAACTGCCGGCCGGCGAGAGGAAGCCGCTGAACCTCACCTTCATGGTCGATGTCTCGGGCTCGATGCAGTCGCCGGACAAGCTGGGTCTGGCCCAGCAGACCATGAACCTGATCATCGACAAACTGCGTCCCGAGGACCGGGTGGCGGTCACCTATTACGCTTCGGACGTCGGCACCGCTGTGGGGCCGACGCCGGGGTCGCAGAAGCTGAAGCTGCGCTGCGCCGTCGCCGCCCTGAACGCCGGGGGTTCGACCGCGGGGGCGCAAGGGATGGTCAACGCCTATGAACAGGCCGAGGCCGCCTTCGGGGCGAACAAGGTCAACCGCATCCTGATGTTCACCGACGGCGACTTCAACGTCGGGGTCACGGATGACAAGCGGCTGGAGGACTATGTCGCCGACAAACGGGGCACGGGCATCTATCTGTCGGTCTACGGCTTCGGGCGCGGCAACTATCAGGACGCGCGGATGCAGACGATCGCCCAGGCGGGCAACGGCACTGCGGCCTATATCGACGACCTGAACGAGGCGCGTCGCCTGTTCGGCCCGGCCTTCGATCGCGGTGCCTTTCCCATCGCCGACGACGTCAAGATCCAGGTCGAGTTCAACCCGGCCCGGGTCAGCGAATACCGTCTGATCGGCTACGAGACCCGGCTGCTGAACGAGGAGGATTTCAGCAACGACGCCGTCGACGCGGGCGAGGTGGGGTCGGGTGCCTCCGTCACCGCCCTGTACGAGATCACCCCCGTCGGTGGGCCCAGCCAGATCCCCGAGCGGCGCTATGACGGCAATCGGCCGGACAACTCGCTCGGCGTCGGCGGCGGCGATCCGGACGGAGAGGTCGGCTTCGTCCAGGTCCGCTACAAACTGCCGGGCCAGCCCACATCGCGCCTCATGCAGAAGGTGGTGTCGAACGCAGGCTACGTCCCCGTATCGGCCCAGCCACCCGAGCCCACCCGCTGGGCCATGGCCGTCGCCGCCTTCGGCCAGCGTCTGCGCGGCGATCCGTGGATGAGCGCCGACTTCGACAACGCCGCCATCCTTGAGCTGGCGCAGGGCGCTCGCGGCGACGACCCCTACGGCGAACGCGCGGCCTTCGTGCAGATGGTGCGGGCGGCCGACCGCCTTCCGGCGCGGTCCCGGCCCTAGCGGCCTCCGGCCAGGTCGGACCAGCGCCAGTTCGGGGCACCCAGGGCGATGCGCGGGCTGCCGGGTGCGTCGCCCAGGGTGATCAGGGCATAGCCTCGCATCGCCTGCCGGCGACAGGCGGGGGGCGAAAAGGCGATCTCGACCGCAATGGCCTGGCGCACGCCCGCCAGCCCGCGCCCGGCCTGTCCCGGCGTCATCAGCCAGTCGCCGTCCCACAGCAGCAGGGCGCGGTCGCGGCCGATCGAACCTTGCGCCTCTGCGGCCGTGCGCCGGATGTCGGCATCGTCGCGCAGGGCGTCCTGAAGCCGTCGAACCATGTCGCAACGGCCGCCCGACCCCGTGCCTGCGCCGTCTCCCGATCCGGTGCCCGAGCCCTCGCCTGAGCCCGCCCCGGCGACGGTCGCCCCGCCCAAGGCCTCGGCACCCAGGCCGACGAAGGCGACAACCGGCGCGACGCTCGCCACGACGGTCTCGACATTCGCCGGGACCGGGCGCGGTGCCCGGGTGCGGAGAGGGGGCGGTGGCGGAGCCGGGGGCGGCGCAGGCGGGGCAGGGGAGGCGGCCGACGGCGTCGTTTCCGGCTTCGGATCCGGGGCAGGTTCGGGGGCCAGTTCAGGCTCCGGCGGCGGAATCGGAAGCGGTGGAGGCTCCAGATTCAGGATCACGGCGTCGAAATCGTCATCGGTCGACGAAAAGGCAGGTGGGTCGGCGGGGGTCAGAAACAGCAGGGGAAGCAGTGCCAGATGGGCACCCAGACTGATCGCCACGGCCAGTCCCGGCCGTCGCCTTGCGCGTGTCTGTGCCCTGCGCACAGGACTGGGCTCGGGTCCGGTCACGTCTGCAAAATCCTGTTTGCTCAGAGAGGGTTGAACGGGTCGGCCGATGTCGAAGGCGCGCGGCCGGGGATGGAGTCAGCCCCTTACCGACCATGGCCCCGCGTCAGGATCGTGACCACGCTCGCCGCCCTGCGGCCTCTCTCCGGCCAAGCTAACGGCCCCGCTTCGTCCACGGTCAAGCTGACGTGTTTTGGCCGTTTGCCCGACCTCATTTGGCCGTCCGCCCTACTTTAGTTTCATCCGGTTATGTCGCCATCCGGCGTGACCCCCCACCTCCCAGGGAGACCGAAGTTGAAGATTTCGACCATCAAGACCGCCGCCGTCATGGGCTCCGTCCTCGCGCTCGGCCTCGCCGCCTCCGGCTGCGCCAGCCACAAATTCGTGCGTGAGAACCTCGCCGTCGTCGATGCCCGCGTCGACCAGACCGACCAGAACGTGGCCCGCGTCGAAGGCACCGCCGGCGAGGCCCTGCAACGCGCCACGGCCGCCCAGAAACTGGCCGAGGGCAAGTTCCTCTATGAAGTGGTCCTGTCGGACGACTCGGTGAAATTCCCGACCGACGTCGACGCCCTGTCGCCTGAAGCGGAACAGCGCCTGACCGAACTGGCCCAGCGGCTGAAGGCCGAGAACCGCAATGTCTATCTGGAGATCCAGGGCTATACCGACGCCTCGGGTCCCGAAGGCTACAACCAGCAGCTGGGTCAGTCGCGGGCCGAGGCGGTGCGCCGCTCGCTGAGCCGCCAGGGTATCGCCCTGAACCGGATGGCCACCATCTCTTATGGCGAGGAATCGCCGGTGGCCCCCAACGACAGCCCCGAGGGCCGGGCCCAGAACCGGCGCGTGGCGATCGTCGTCCTGAGCTAGTTGACGTCGGCGGCGGGGCGGACGATGGGTCTGGAATGTCCGATCTGATCACCGCCCCGCTGAACACCCCGCTCGACGCGCCTCGCAACGGCCTGGAACAGGTCATCGAGGCCGCCACGGCCGATCCCGCCCACTGGCGCGCGTTCGAGGCCCTGCTGCCGACCGTCGACCTGTTCCTGGCCCCCGACGGCGAGATGCTGAAGGGGATCGAGCCCGGCGCGACCGGGATGCGCACGATGCGCACCGATCAGGCGATCGACGTCAAGGGCGTGACCCTGGACGACGGCCGGGTCGCCGCCGGCGTCTTCACCGATCCCGAGCGGCTGAAATCGGCCTGGGGCGAGGACACCGTCTTCATCGCCATGAACGGCCATCAGGTGCTGTCCCTGTTCCGAGAGGGGCCGATCATCCTCAACCCCGGATCGCCCCGCATCCTGCTGTTCCAGAAGGACGACATCGCATCCCTGCTGGCCGCCGCCGACCGGATCGCGGGCGAGGGGCGTCAGGCGGGCGGGCGTCCGACGGGCACGGTTCAGCTGGGCGCCCCCGATATCGAACCCACCGTCCTGCTCGAACGGCTCAAGGCCGCCTTCGGACCCGTCGGCGGCACCGGCATCACCGCCGCCTGGCTGGCCCGCGCGCACTGGGCCGAGGTCAACCGCTGGGGCTGGTACGTCGATGTCCGCACCGCCCGCCCGATGGACGAGATCCAGGCCATGGTCGGCCGCGCCGTCACCGGCGTCTCCTTCGGCCAGGAAACCCTGGACGTCGCCGTCGATCGCCCGGGCACCCCGGACGGCGTCGGCCTCCGCATCGTCTGAGCCGAGGCCTCGGCGCGAGGGTTCATCACCAAGACCACGAAGGAAATCCACGAAGGTCACAAAGGGTCTGCGCGGGCCGGCGACCGTGGCCCATGAAATCACGTGGCGTCGTTATGATCTGGAGGCGGCGAAGCCGCGTTGGAATCGGGCTCCAGACAGGTGGAGGCTCATGCACGGTCTCTTCGTGGTCTTGGTGGCCCTACCTTTGTGCTCTTCGTGATGAACCCAGCCCTCGAATGGTAGACAGGTCTATCAGGCACCGCCGGCACTATTCCAGGATATCCACCGGCAGGATCTGGCTGGCCAGCAGGGTCTCCATACTGTGCCACCGGTCCGGTCCCTGCCGCTCGACCCAGGCCTGGACCGTGTCGCGGCCCAGGCCGTAGTTGATCACATAGGAGCCATAGGTATCGATGAACCGCACCCGCTGCGCCGCCTTGTCCGGCGCGGTCAGGGTGTATTTCGACAGCAGGGCGGCGGCCTGTTCGCGGTTGATCCGCCCGGCCAGATAGTCGTCGGCAATGGTGTACTCCGACCGCCCCAGCTGACGGATCAGGCCCAGCAGCGCATTCTTCTTCACGACATCGGCGGGGGGCAGACCGGCCAAGGGCATCAGCACGTCCCGCTCGAACGCCGTGCCCTCATCCCCCGGAAAGGCCAGGTCGATGCCGTAGTTTGCGCTGCCTTCCGCCACGAACGACATCGGCGAGAACAGCGGATAGACGCTCATCTCCACCCATCCCTTCTCGCGCACGAAGGTCTGTTCCAGCAGGGCGTTGTAGACGTGGTGACCGGGGTATCCCTCGTGGCACCCCAGGTCGATGGCCCGTTCCGTATAGATCGGGAAGTCGGTGTTGATCTCGATCTTCGACGCCGCCCCGCCCTGGAAATAGTTGTAGCCCGACCAGGGCTTGTCGGTGACGAGGGCCAGGGTGAAACTTTCATTGGCGGGCAGGGTGATGTGGCGCACCGTCCGCGCCCGGCACTCGGCGATGGCCGCGCGCATCACCGCGTCCAGCCGGTCCTTGGGGATGACGAAGGCCGCCCGAAAAGCCGTGACCCGGTCGATCAGCGGCCCCTCGCCCGGAACCAGGGCCTCGATCCGCTGAAGGATGGGATCATAGTCCGACAGCGGCTTCAGCTCCGGCCGCACCCCGAACAGGGCCTCGGCCTGATCCGCAAACCCCAGTTTCTCGCCCTGCAACATCCGCAACCGCGCCTGCGCCGCCGAGACATGGGCCTTCAGATAGGCGACCCGCTGGCGTTCGTCGGGCGTCAGCGGCGTCGAACCCCCGGTGCGCGGCAGGTCGTTCAGCCGATCGGCCAGGTCGGCGGCGTCGGCCGCCAGCAGGGCGGCGTTGCGCGGCGCAGCCTTGGCCGCCGCAGCCCATTCCGCCGGGCCGTAATAGGCATCGACATAGCCGGGCTCGACCTCGCCGATCCCCAGGATCAGCTTCACATAGTCCCCGGCGATCAGGGTCAGACTGTCGGTAGCCAGGGCCTCGGCCGTGACGGCCTGGGCCGCCGGGCGAGGTGCCGCCTCCATCCCGGTCTCCATTCCTGGCGCGCAGGCACCGACGCTCAGCAACAGACACAGGGCGATCCGGCGCATCGACGCTCTCCACTCAGACGCCGCGGACGCTAGCGGTCCCGGCGCGGGCCGCCAAGCGTTCGCATCCACCCGCTCGCCGTCAAAGGGATTGAGGCGGAGCCCCGCCTGCTGTAAGGCCCTGCCTCCGGCGTCCGCGCCGCAATGCACCCGTAGCTCAGCTGGATAGAGTACTGCCCTCCGAAGGCAGGGGTCAGAGGTTCGAATCCTCTCGGGTGCGCCATCTTCTCCGAAAAGCCAGGCTTTTTCGGATGCTTAGGCCCAAGCAACATCCTCGATACCGTTCAGTGTGCCACAACTGTGTGCCACAGGTCCCTGCGTGAGCGGTCCGAGGCCGACGCATCTCACGCGCCGAGGAGCCGTTTACGCAGTCCGCTTTCGACTGCCGTCAGATGTAGCGCGGAAAATCGGGGTCACAGAGCTTAGAAAATCCCTGCACACCAAGGACCTTGCAGTGGCTCGTGGTCGCTGCTTGGTTGCGGCGACTTGGTTCGAGACGACGATGGAGCGGCTGCGTCTTATGAGTTCGCCCACACGCGTCGATTTGGAGAACGCCGCCCGCCTGTTCTTTCAGCGGCTACAAATGGAAGTGCACGGCCGAACTTTTGCCCCCGCGCACCCGAAAGCTGACCTGGACAAACACATCGCCGGTGCGGAGGAACGGATCGCCGCCTTGGACGGTCAGCTCGAAGAGAATGGATACGACCATTGGGTTCGCGCAAATGCCGCCTCGATGTGCGCGACAGCCTCCATTCCGACCGACCATTTGGATGCCGATACAAAGCAGTTTGCGCGCCATCTTGCCGCCCGTGCGGAACGGGCGAAATGTGAGTATCTGATCCATCAGTTCACTTCGCCCGCGACGGTCTTCGCACCTTCAGACGGGCTTTGGGTCCAGCAGATGCCAACGGTGCCCGGTCCGTTCGCAATGCCTCGTGCGAATGTCCTGC
>NZ_JBIIAY010000184.1:0-3943 GCF_044239655.1 Brevundimonas sp. | reverse complement strand
TCGTTGGCGGTCGCCTTGAGGGCGGCCCGCTTCGCGGCATACTTCGCAACCAGGGCCTTGACGGCTTCGTTGCGGTTTACGGCGCTTTTCTTTGCCATTGTGCTTTTCCCTTCCCGCTCAGTTCTTCACGAACGGGAACTTGAACTCGGTCAGAAGCGCGCGCGCCTCGTCGTCGGTCCTGGCCGTGGTGCAGACGATGATGTCCATGCCCCACATCTGGTCGATCTGATCGTAGTTGATCTCGGGGAACACGATGTGTTCCTTGAGGCCCATGGCGTAGTTGCCGCGGCCGTCGAACGACGTCGGCTTCAGGCCACGGAAGTCCTTCACGCGCGGCAGGGCGATCGTGATCAGACGGTCGAGGAACTCGTACATCTGGTCGCCGCGCAGGGTGACCTTGCCGCCGATGATCATGCCTTCGCGCAGCTTGAAGCCGGCGATGGAGTTGCGGGCCTTGGTCGGGACCGCCTTCTGGCCGGCGATCTGCGTCAGATCCTTGAGGGCCGCATTGGCCTTCTTCGAATCCGCCACGGCTTCGCCGATACCCATGTTCAGCACGATCTTGTCGAGCTTGGGCAGTTGCATCGGGTTCGTGTAGCCGAACTTCTCGGTCATCACGGCGCGGATGCGGCTGTTGTAGTCGTCCTTGAGACGAGGGGTGTATGCGGTCTCGGCCATCAGATGACGTCTCCAGTCGTCTTGGCGAACCGGACCTTCTTGTCGCCCTCGACGCGGAAGCCGACGCGGGTCGCCTTGCCGTTGGCGTCGGCGATCGCGACGTTCGACAGGTGAAGCGAGGCTTCCTTGTTCTTGATGCCGCCCTGCGGGTCGCCTTGCGACGGCCGCGTGTGACGTTGCACCATGTTCACGCCCTGAACCAGGACGCGGTTTTCGGTCGGCAGGACCTTGGTGACAGCGCCGGTACGGCCCTTGTCTTTACCTGCCAGGACGACGACGCGGTCGCCCTTCTTGATCTTGGCGGCCATGACTACAGGACCTCCGGAGCCAGCGAGATGATCTTCATGTGGTTCTTGGCGCGCAGTTCGCGGGGAACAGGGCCAAAGATCCGCGTGCCGACCGGCTCGTTCTGCTTGTTGACGATGACGGCGGCGGACTTGTCGAAGCGAATGACGGAACCGTCCTTGCGCTGGATGTCCTTGGCGGTGCGAACGACGATGGCCCGAACGACCTCACCCTTCTTCACGCGGCCGCGCGGGATCGCTTCCTTCACCGAAGCGACGATGGTGTCTCCGACCGAGGCGTAGCGACGCTTAGCGCCGCCGAGCACCTTGATGCACATGACCCGGCGGGCGCCCGAATTATCGGCCACTTCCAGGTTAGTTTGCATCTGGATCATAGTGTCAGATCCTTCTGATTACGACGCCGAGGCCGGGGTGTCCTTGGACAGGACTTCCCAGCGCTTCAGCTTGGACTTGGGGGCGCATTCCACGATGCGGGCGACATCGCCTTCCTTGAAGGCGTTCGCTTCGTCGTGGGCGTGGTACTTCTTGGACAGGCGCACGATCTTTTTCATGACCGGGTGCAGCAGCGTGCGTTGGACGACGACGACGACGGTCTTGTCGCCCTTGTCGGACACAACCACACCTTCCAGGATACGTTTGGGCATGGTGTTTCCTTACGAAGCCGAACGCTTCTCACGCAGAAGCGTGGAGATGCGGGCGATATCTTTGCGGACTTCACCAACGCGGTGAGTCTTTTCCATCTGGCCGGTGGCGGCCTGGAAGCGCAGGTTGAATTGCTCTTTCTTCAGCGAGAGCAGCTGGTCGCCCAGCTGGTCCGGCGTCTGCGAGCGCAGATCAGCGATCTTGGTCATCAGGCGACGTGCTCCACGTGAGCGATACCGGCGTCCAGGCGGGTGACCACCTTGGTGCGGACCGGCAGCTTGGCGGCACCCAGACGCAGGGCCTCGCGGGCCACGTCGTCGGCGACGCCGTCGATTTCAAACAGGATCCGGCCCGGGTGGCAGCGCGCCGCCCAGTGATCCACCGCGCCCTTGCCCTTGCCCATGCGGACTTCGGCAGGCTTGCCCGAGACCGGAAGGTCCGGGAAGATGCGGATCCAGACACGGCCCTGACGCTTCATCTGACGGGTGATCGCGCGGCGGGCCGCCTCGATCTGACGCGCCGTGATGCGTTCCGGCTCCAGCGTCTTCAGGCCATAGGACCCGAAGTTCAGCGAGAAGCCACCCTTGGCGGCACCGTGGATACGGCCCTTGAAGGCCTTGCGGTATTGAGTTTTCTTCGGTTGCAGCATGACTTAGCCCTCACGCCCACGACGCTGACCACGGTCGTTACGACCACCGCGATCACCACCACGGCCTTCGTTCGACGACGGACCGGCGGCTTCCAGAGCCCAACGCTTGTCCTGCGCCATCGGATCGTGTTCCAGGACTTCACCCTTGAAGACCCAGACCTTCACACCAATGATGCCGTAGGTCGTCTTGGCCTCAATGAAGCCGTAGTCGATGTCAGCGCGCAGGGTGTGCAACGGCACGCGACCTTCGCGGTACCATTCCATACGAGCGATTTCGGCACCGCCGAGGCGACCCGAGACGTTGATCCGGACGCCCTTGGCACCCAGACGCATCGCGGCCTGCATCGAACGCTTCATGGCACGACGGAAGGCGATCCGGCGTTCCAGCTGCTGCGCGATGTTCTCGGCGATCAGCTGGGCGTCGGTCTCGGGTTTGCGCACTTCGACGATGTTCAGGTGAACTTCGCCTTCGGTACGGGCCGAGATGTCCTTGCGGAGCTTCTCGATGTCGGCGCCCTTCTTGCCGATCACGACGCCGGGACGGGCGGCATAGATCGTCACGCGGCACTTCTTGTGCGGACGCTCGATGATGATGCGCGAGACGCCAGCGGCGTTCAGCCGCTCACGCAGCCAGGTACGCAGCTTGATGTCCTGGTGCAGCAGGCGAGCGTAGGACGGGCCGTCAGCGAACCAGCGGCTGTCCCAGGTACGGTTCACGCCGAGGCGGAAACCGATCGGATTGATTTTCTGACCCATCAGGCGGCCTCGCCGGCTTCACGGACCACGATGGTGATCTCGCTGAACGGTTTCAGGATACGCGACGAGCGACCACGAGCACGGCTCGCGAAACGCTTCATCACCAGGTTCTTGCCCACGAAGGCCTCGGCGACGACCAGGTTGTCGATGTCGAGGTTGTGGTTGTTCTCGGCGTTCGACACGGCCGAATACAGGACCTTGCGGACGTCGTCGGAGATGCGCTTGCGGCTGAATTCCAGCTCGTTCAGCGCCTTCTGAACCGGCAGACCGCGGATCGAGGCGGCGACCAGGTTCAGCTTCTGGGGGCTGATGCGGACGTTGACCAGCTTGGCGCGGGCCTCCGTTGCGCCGACGCGGCGGGTGTTGTTGGTCTTGGGCATGACTACTTCCGCTTCGCTTTCTTGTCCGCGGCGTGGCCGGGGAACGAACGGGTGGGCGAGAACTCGCCCAGTTTCATGCCGACCATGTCCTCGTTCACGTGCACGGGGACGTGCTTGTGACCGTTGTGGACACCGAACGTCAGACCGACGAACTGCGGCAGGATGGTGGAGCGGCGCGACCAGGTTTTGATCACGTCCTTGCGGCCCGACGTCTGAACGGCGTCGGCCTTCTTGAGCAGATACCCGTCGACGAACGGGCCTTTCCAGGAGGAGCGGGCCATCTTTAGCGAGCCTTCTTAACGTGGCGGGTACGGATGATGAACTTGTCCGTCGCCTTGTTCTTGCGGGTACGGGTGCCCTTGGTGTCCTTACCCCACGGCGTGACGGGGGTGCGGCCACCGGAGGTGCGGCCTTCGCCGCCGCCGTGCGGGTGATCGACCGGGTTCATGGCGACGCCGCGAACGTGCGGGCGGAAGCCCATGTGACGGACGCGACCGGCCTTGCCCAGGTTCTGGTTCATGTGGTCGGCGTTC
>NZ_JBIIAY010000183.1:0-3964 GCF_044239655.1 Brevundimonas sp. | reverse complement strand
ACAATCCCCGCCGCCTGCACTCGTCACTGGGCTACATCAGCCCCGCCGAGGCCGAACGCAGAGCGGCTTAACCCCGTCCACTTTTGCGGGGGAAGATCAGGTTTTGTCTCACTGTTTTTATTGGCATGCCGTGAACCTAGCCCGGCTATCGCTCAAGTACAAACAGGGAACAGAGCGCGCATCTGCGCATACCGGCCATTGTGCGAAATGGTATCGGCTTTTCACTGAGTGACGTCACCTAGCTGAGGCACTTGAATATGCGAGACATCGCGACGTTCGCTGCTGTCCCGGCTCTGGGACGAGGTTTGTCGCACCTCGTTGCCAAGGGTTGACCAACTAGGAGACCGTGCTTAGCGTTTGGGAGCGCTACCATCGCCGAGAAAAAGCGGGGAGCCTGGAGGAACCAATGAACACTTCGGACGCAAACAAATCCCGGCTGAAGACGGCGTTGATGCCCCGCATTCTGTCCGGAGCCACGCTCTTACTTGCTTGCCTCACGGCTGTTCCCGCGCTGGCCCACACAGCAGCTACCTGTGTGGAGCCAATCTCGATCTGCCATTCAGGTCCGGGTCTGTCCCTGATCGTCGGGGGGCGCGCCGCACGTGTGATAACAGACGATTCTGATTGGCCGGGTGTCCTGCGTGCCGCTGAAGGCCTGCGCGGAGATCTAGCCGCAGTCGCTGGTTCGGCCGCTGGTTCGGCCGCTGGTTCGGCGACTACAGTAGACGGCGACGCTGTAATTATCGGTACGATCGGTCGGAACGCCACCATCGACCGCTTGATCGCAGAGGGACGCCTGGATGTGTCTACTGTCGACGGTGTCTGGGAAGGGTTTGTACAGCAGGTCGTCGCTGATCCCCTGCCCGGAGTACCCTACGCGCTTGTTATTGCAGGTGCCGACAAACGTGGAGCCATCTTTGGGGCCTATGACATCTCCGAGCGTATCGGCGTTTCCCCCTGGCGATGGTGGGCCGATGTCCCCGTCGCGGTCCAGCCCGACCTCGTCATCGCCGCAGGCCGGCGCACGGACGCGCCGGTCGTCCGGTATCGCGGGATATTTCTCAACGACGAGGCTCCCGCATTGAGCGGCTGGGCCCGCGCGACCTTTGGCGGATTCAATCATCAGTTCTACGAGCGGGTCTTCGACCTGATCCTGCGCCTGAAAGGCAATTATCTCTGGCCTGCGATGTGGGGCGACGCGTTCAACGCCGACGACCCGCTCAATCCCCTAAGGGCGGACGAGATCGGCGTGGTCATGGGAACCTCGCATCACGAACCCATGAACCGGGCTCATCAGGAGTGGTCACGGCAAGGCGGCGGGGCGTGGGACTGGCGTACCAACAGGCAAGGTCTTTCCGAGTTCTGGCGTGGCGGCATGGAACGCGCCACCAGGACAGAAAACATCATCACCATCGGCATGCGAGGCGATGGCGATGAAGCCATGACGGAGGGCACGGCGATCAGCCTGCTCGAGGATATCGTCGCCAACCAGCGGCGAATCATCGCCGAAACCACGGGACGCCCCCCTGAACAGACGCCCCAGATCTGGGCGCTCTACAAGGAAGTTCAGGACTACTACGATCAGGGCATGAAGACGCCCGAGGATGTCACGCTGCTGTTTGCCGACGACAACTGGGGAAACATTCGTCGTCTTCCGACGCCCGGTGCCCCCAGATCGGGAGGATACGGGGTCTATTATCATTTTGACTATGTTGGTGGTCCCCGAAACTACAAATGGGTCAATACCAATCAGATCGAGCGGACCTGGGAGCAGATGCGGCTGGCCCATCAGGCAGGGGCCCACCAACTCTGGATCGTCAACGTAGGCGATCTGAAGCCGATGGAAGCTCCGATCGACTTCTTCCTGGACCAGGCCTGGGACCCGGAGGCCATGACGGTTGAGCGCATGGATAGCTGGGCTTCGGACTGGGCCACGGCTCAGTTCGGGTCGGTCGAAGGGCCAGCGATCGGCGAACTGATCGAGACCTACACACGATACAACAGCCGCCGGAAGCCCGAGCTCATCACGGCCGCGACCTATAGCCAGATCCATGATCGCGAGGCCGAGCGTGTAGTCGCCGACTGGGCTGCGCTTGCGGACCGTGCGGATGCGATCCGGTCGCGACTCCGGGCCGATCAGGACGACGCCTTCGTGGAACTCGCATGGTTTCCGATTCAGGCTTCGGCCAATCTGACCCGACTGCATGTCGCGACGGGTCGCCAGCGTCTCCATGCGGCTCAGGGGCGGACACAGGCAGCCTCGGAGGCTGCAAGCGAGGTCCGCCGCCTCTTTGATCGAGACCGCGAACTGACCGCAGCCTACCACGCACTGGCGGGTGGAAAGTGGAGGCACATGATGGACCAGACCCACATCAGCTACACGACGTGGCAACAACCGGAACGGGACGTTCTGCCAAACCTGGCCACAGTCACGAGTTCCGGCAACGGCCTCGGCGTCGCCGTCGAAGGCGCCGACACATCCTGGTCTGGCGGAGCGACGACAACGGCGCTACCGGCGCTTGATCGCTATGGCGCACAGAGCCGGTGGATCGAGGTATTCGATCGAGGCGCGACGCCGAATTCCTACGAAGCTGCGGCGGACAAGCCCTGGATTCGATTGTCCGCCGCCCAAGGGGCTGCAGGCGCAACCACTCGGATCGAGGTCTCGGCTGACTGGACCCAGGCACCGGCGGGCACCTCTGATGCCCAGGTCACCATTACGGGTTCTGACGGCTCGAGGGTCCTCGTGCCGGTCCAGATCGAGAACCGCGGAGGCGCAATCCCCGGTGCCTTCGTCGAGGCTGACGGGCACGTCACGATCGACGCCGCTGCCGCGAGCCGCATGATTTCATCCGACGGCACCGCATGGGAAGTCGTGCCGGGCCTCGGCCGCTTCGGCTCCGGTGTGACCACGCGATCTTCACAAGCCGTCAGCCTGACCCCCGGAGGTGACGGGCCACGGCTCGAGTATGACATCCAGCTTTGGGAAGCCGGCAATATCGCCGTCCAGGTCCAGTTGTCCCCGACCCTTGATTTTCGAGGGGGAGCCGGACTGCGCTATGCGGTTTCCATCGACGACATGCCACCTCAGATCGTCACCATCGCCCTCGACCCAGGGGCACCTGCTGCGCTGGCAGCCTGGGAGCGTGCTGTTGGCGACAACATCGTCCTACCCACATCCCGGCACAGCGTAGAATCGGCTGGCTTGCACCGGGTCAAGATCTGGCTCGTGGATTCCGGCCTAGTGTTCCAGCGGGTCGTGGTCGCGACGCGTCCTCTCCCCCGGACCTATCTGGGGCCACAACCTCATTCTCAATCCGCAAGGCCCTCCTCATGATCGATCGTCGGCGCCTACTCGCTGCGGCCGCAGCCGCCGCAGCGGTAACCCCGGTCGCGGCCTGCGCAGCCTCGAGCGTTACCGCCGATCATCCCGCAGCCAGCGGACCGTCGCTGCACGCTCTGGCGGCAGAAAAGGGCCTGGTGTTCGGCAGTTCGACGGGGATGGGCGATGCAGGCACTCTGGCCGGTTCCCAGCACGATCCGGTCTATCGCGCCCTGCTGACCAAGGAATGCGGGATGCTGGTCTGCGAGAACGAGATGAAATGGTACTCCGTCCGACCCCGCGAAGACGTCTTCGACTTCGCCGGGGCCGACGCCATCGCAGCTTTTGCCTCCGAGCACGCGATGGCGCTCAGAGGCCACACCCTGCTTTGGCATCACCCTCAATGGTTCCCCCAGTGGCTGACCGACCACGATTTCGGCCCGCAGCCCGCCACATCGGCCGAGGCGATCGTGACAGATCACATCCGACGGCTATGCGACCGCTTTCCTCAGGTCGTGTCCTGGGACGTCGTCAATGAGACCGTCGATCCCGCTACCGGCGGCATCAGGGAAACCAGCCTGTCGCGCGCGATGGGGACGGAGGTGATAGACGTCGCCTTCCACACTGCCCGCGCCGCAGCCC
>NZ_JBIIAY010000245.1:0-3982 GCF_044239655.1 Brevundimonas sp. | reverse complement strand
TCGATTGACAAAACTGTGCGGGCTAACTTGCTTGCGATGGAGGACCCCGATGAGATACCGCCCGCTGTTGCCGACGTTATACAGTGCGCCGATGACCTCTGGGCGTCGTCGGTTGCGAAGTTCAGCCGCCTTGCGAGTCTGGCAGACGAGGAAGACGCCAGAGTTAGAGGTGCCTTCGTTTTTGCTGGAGGCAGTGCGACAGGGAGAGCTTCCTCGTACGGCGCTCAAGTCCATAATCTCCCGCGTAAAAGCGCTAAAGACCCGGACGCCATCCGCGCAGCAATGGTTCGAGGCCATGAAATCGTGCCACGATTCGAGAAACGCATTACTGACGTTTTGAAGAAGATGCTGCGCCCGGCCATCGTGGCCGCACCTGGCAACGTCCTGATCTCCTACGACTGGTCGGCCATCGAGGGCCGTGTGCATCCGTGGCTGTCTAACTGCCCAGCAGGTGAGGCCAAACTGGACGTGTTCCGTTCGGGCCTTGACCCTTACATCGTCAACGCTTCGGCCACCTTTCGCCTGCCCTACGACCACATCAAGGCCGAGCATGACGAGGGCCGCAGCGATATGCGCCAGATTGGCAAAGTGCAAGAGTTGGCCCTTGGGTTCTTGGGCGGCGCTGGAGCGTTCGAGACTTTCGGTCGCATCTACGGCGTGCGCCTGACGGGTTCAGAGGTGCAGCGGGCCGTGGACGGCTGGCGCAGGGCCAACCCTTGGGCGCAGGCGCATGGGCAGCAGCTTGAGAGCGCCTACCTGCGGGCCATGCGCCACAAGAATCGTGAGTTCAAGGCTGGCCGGATCGTTTACCTGTTCGATGGCCAGACCTTATGGTACTCGCTGCCCTCTGGCCGTGTGCTGTGTTACCCCAACGCCAAGTTTGACGAGGAGGGCAATGTTACCTATACCAAGGCCGCGTGGAAGCCTGCTGCTGATGCCAAAGAATGGCCCCGCGCCCGTCTGTGGCGTGGTCTGGCTTGTGAGAATGTCGTGCAGGCGACAGCCCATGATTTGCTGCGATACGCCATGAGACATATACCCGAAGTGATCGGTCATGTCCACGACGAAATTGTTGTTGAGTGTCCAAAAGATCAGGCAGAATCGGTAGCCCAGCGTGTGCATAAAGTCATGTGCACGCCCCCCGATTGGGCCATTGGCCTGCCACTTGCCGCCGAAGGTGTCACGACAACCCGATACTCGTAAAAAAGAAAGCCCCCGTGGATTAGACGGGGGCCAAAGTTCCAACTGAAGGAGAAGCAACTTGCTCGATTTTCTCACAAAATTAGCCCCAGAGGGCGAAACTTTCCTTGTTGTGCGTCAAAAACCACAACTTAAAGACGGCCAATATCAGTTTCACGCTGATGGGGCTATCAAGGCCACTTGGCCTGCCATGCTGCCAGACGCCAAGATCAAGCCCGATTGGGCCATCTACGGCAACACCGCGTCGTTTATCGTTGATCGTTTCAAGGATGGCCATGTCAGCGCCAGCGCCGTCAACTGCGAGTATGTGCTGGTGATGGTGCTGGACGATGTGGGCACGAAGGCCAAAGTGCCGCCCATTGAGCCGACATGGAAGATGGAGACATCCGAGGGGTCGTTTCAGTGGGGCTATGTGTTCAGCGAACAACCTACCAAAGCCGAGTACACCGCCGCCATCAAGGCGATCGCCGACGCGGGCTACACCGACCCCGGCGCGATCAATGCGGTGCGTAACTTTCGTCTGCCTGGTAGCGTGAACCTAAAGCCGGGTCGTGATCTTTTTAAGTCTGTGCTGGTCGAGTTTCACCCCGAACGCGACTTCACTTTGCCCCAGATATGCGCTGCCCTTGAAGTAACGCCCAGCGCCGACACAGGCGATGTGTTCCGTCCGATCCGTATCTCGGACGATGGCACAGACGATGTGATGGTGTGGCTTTCTGACAACGGCCTGCTGCTGTCGCGCCCTAACCAAGAGGGCTGGGCTGGCGTGATCTGCCCCAACAGCGCCCAGCACAGCGATGGCAACCCCGAAGGCCGCTACCTGCCCGCCAATCGCGCTTACTGCTGCCTGCATTCGCATTGCCTTGAGCTTGATTCGTCCGTGTTCCTGAAGTGGGTGGCCGACAATGGTGGCCCAGCGCATACACCTGGGCTGCGTGAGGAGTTGCTTCAGCAAGTGATGAATTCAACGCTTGGCAAGCTGACCCCGACGGCCGAGTTCCCTGATGTGGCGGCTGAGATCGTGGCCGAGGTCGAGCGCAAAGAGTTGGGCCGCCTTGAAAAAGACGGCTGGTATGAGCGTTTCGCCTACTTGCAAGACGACGACGCGTTTTTCGACTTGGCCGAGCGCCATGAGGTGTCGCGCCAATCGTTTAACGCGATCTTTCGCCATATCGCCTGCCATAGCATCCACGGCGTAAAAAAGCCCAAGATTGAGGCTGCTACCTGTTTTGATGAAAACCGCCAGAAGAAAGGCGCTCGTATTCTGAAGGGTGTCACCTATGCTGCGGGTGAGTCCATCCTCTGCGCCCGTGATGGCATCGTGTACGGCAACCGCTGGCGCGATGCGCGGCCTGTACCTGTTGCAGGTAATGTCCAGCCGTGGCTGGCCCATGTTGAGCGCATGGTCCCTGACGCTAAAGAACGCGCCCATGTGCTGGATGTGATGGCCTTTAAGGTGCAACACCCTAACCGCAAGATCAATCACGCAGTGCTGCATGGCGGCAACCCTGGCAGTGGCAAGGACACCATGTGGGCACCATTCTTTTACGCCGTTGGCGGCGAATCCTTGAAGAATGTCTCCCTTGTGCGTAACGAAGAAATCGCGTCTCAATGGGGCTATGCCCTTGAAGCCGAGATTATGGTGGTCAACGAGTTGCGCCAGTCTGAGGCCAAAGACCGCCGTTCCCTTGAGAACACCCTCAAGCCCCTGATTGCTGCGCCTCCTGAGTTCTTGTCAGTTAACCGCAAGGGCTTGGCCCCTTATGAGTTGGTCAACCGCCTGCAAGTGATCGCGTTCAGTAACGAGCGTGTGGCCATTAACCTGCCCTCAGATGACCGCCGTTGGTTCGTGGTCTGGTCGGACGCGCCGCGCATGACTGACGAGGAGGGTGCGATCATGTGGGCATGGCTTAACAGTGGTGGCAAGTCGGCAGTGGCGGCTTGGCTACACGCCCGTGATGTGTCAGCGTTTGCGCCTGGAGCCACGCCCATGTTGACCGAGGCCAAGGCCATAATGGTAGAAGCCGGTATGTCTGGCGCTGAATCGTTCCTCGTTGACTTGATGCGAAACCGCTTAGGCGAATTCTCTAAGGGTGTGGTCGGTGCGCCGTGGCACGCCCTCTGCGATCGTTTGCAGGGGCTTGTGCAGGGAAATGTGAAAATCGTACAACCTGCCCTGCTGCACGCCCTTAAAGAGGCCGGATGGGTGGACATGGGGCGCTTGAAGTCGCGCAGGTACGACAACAAAAAACACATTTTTGTTGCGCCTGATATGGTCGAGATGGCTAAGTCAGACCTGCGGGACATGGTGGAAGAACCCCCTGCAAACCCTCTGGTGAGGGTGAAATGAAGAAGGCCCCGTGAGGGGCCTTTTTTATAGTTTTAAGATTACCGCCAGTATCGCGGCAACTACCGCCGCCAAAGCCATCATAGTGGAGCCTCGGGCAATTGTTCGCGCTGTTGCTTGGCGTGTTCGCGCTCTTGTGCGGCTGTCCAAGGCGTGGGGCCAGTAGGCGGGGGAAATGGCCATTGCGCTTGCCAGTGCAAGGCTTGCAAGGCAAGGCCCGTCAATGAACCGGGGTCAAGATCGTCGGGCCAGTCAGTCACGTTAAATTCTCCAATGCTTCGTCAGCGCAGCGCAACAGGTCGTAAAAATACTCGGGCGAAAACTCCGCCGGATTGTCAGTGTAAAAAAGCAAGTCGTCGCGTATGCACTTAATTAAGTGAACGGCGCGGGCTTTTCCTTTTTTAACTTTGGGCGGTGGTGGTACATAATCTGCGT
>NZ_JBIIAY010000182.1:0-3991 GCF_044239655.1 Brevundimonas sp. | reverse complement strand
ACCCTGGATGGCAAGGCACCGCGCGTGACCGACTCGTCAGGTGTCACGGGGCTAGGCGACCGCACCGCCTGAGATCAGAAAAAGGGGCCCGGAGCGTCGCTCCGGGCCTCAGTTCATGCACTGTCTCTGGGAAGAATAGAGCGAAGTCAGTACTTCCAGCGCAATCCGATAGCGACCTCGCGGCCGGTGTGGCGATAGTCCGAAACCCGGTCCAGGGCATCGACGTAGCGGTCCACGTACTCGTCGGTCAGGTTGATGCCTTCAAGCGAGACCGTCATGTTGTCGGTGATCTCGTAGGACATTGAGGCGTCGATATTGGTGGTGTCGTTCACTCCCTCCTCCGAGTTGCCGTTGGCACCCGGGAAGGACAGCAGATACTGGCTGCGGTGGGCCGCCGAAACGCGCGCCTGGAACGGACCGTCCTCGTAATACAGGGTCGCGTTGGCGGTATTCTTGGACTGTCCCGTCAGCCGGTTCTTGCCCGCCGTGCCGTAGCTGACCTCGGAATCGACGAAGGTGATGTTCCCGGTGAAGCCGAAGTTGGACCAGAACCCGGGCAGGAAGGTGAAAGGCTGCTGATACTGGATTTCGATCCCGTCCAGCGTACCGCCTTCGCCGTTGATCCGTCGGGTGACCTGGAAGATGTCGGTCGGCTGGGCGGCACCCTGAAGCAGTTCGAGAGGCAGGCCCAGTGTATTATAGGGCAGTCCTTCGGTGACCGAGGTGATGAAGCTGTCGATCTTCTTGTGGAACACCGCGACGGCCAGAAGGCCCTCGTTCTGGAAATACCACTCGATCGAGGCGTCGTAGTTGGTGGCGCGGAACGGGTTTAGCAGCGGGTTCCCGTAGGACACGGTCCGCGTCGTCGGAGCCACGGAACCGCCCGGGGTCAGATCGCCCAGGGTCGGACGCGACATCACCTTCGCGGCTCCGAGACGGACCAGCAGGTCCTCGCGGGGCTCGAACACCAGGTTGAACGACGGCAGTGTGTCGGAGTACTGGTTCTCGGTCGTGACGAAGTTGTAGGAGGGGACCGGCGGCGTCCCCGACGTCACCGTCTGCCAGCCCTTTGCCGTCACCTCGGTCGTGGCGTAGCGGATGCCGACGTTGCCGCGCACGACCATCCCGCCCAGCATGGTGTTGAAATCGCTCTGCAGGAAGATACCGTTGTCCGTCTCGTCCACCTCGCGCTCGCTGCGGTTGGCGACTAGCGGGTTGTTGTAGATGGTCAGCGTCCGGGCGAGCGCCTCGATATCCGGCACGATGAAGCGCAGGTCCGAGCCTGCGGGCGCATCGACATAGCCCTCGATGCTGACCACACGACCGACGGCGTCCACCCCGACAATCCGGTCGACGCCCGTCGGCGTGGTGATGGCACGCGCCAGGCCAAAGGTCTCGAATGCATAGGTACGAAACTCGCCGCCCAGCTTGAAGCTGAGCGAGTCGTTCATGTCATAGCCCAGTGCGCCCGCCGCGACATTGTTCTCGAAATTGCCGCCGCCGTTGCTGCGCGTGGCGTTCGTCAGGGTGAAGCGCTGACCCGAGGTGACGTCGAAGCCGTAGTTGATCATCGGCTGGCGATTGTTGTCGCGCGCGTCGTAGGTATAGCCGTTCTGGCCGGCGGCCTCGAAGCGATAGGCCACGTTCAGCGGCGTACGCGCCTCCGACCGATTGGCCCCGATCTTCAAAGTGCCGTGCAGGCGATCGGTGAAGTCATGGCGGGCGTTGATCGACGCCTGGTAGAAATTGCTTTCGTTGCGCGTGAAACCGTTCTCGGCCGCCACGATCATGTTGTCGAACACCCCGTATGAGAAGGCGTTGCGCGTCGTGTCGAGCTCATAGGCCCGCACGGTCACCTGGTTCACGGCTGCCCGGCTGAACGACCAGGCCTCAAGGTTCGGGCTCTCTGTCTCGGAATTGAAGCGCGACCACAGGACGTCGAAATCCACCTCGGTCCGGTCGCTGGGCCGCCACTGCAGGGCACCAGTCATGCCCAGCCGGTCCTCGAAAGTCTCGCCGAGGGTGTACCGGGGAATGCGGGGGTAGAAGGCGTTCAGCACCTCGGTGCGCTGCGCGGTCGTCGTGCAGGGAATGCAGCCCCCGAAATTCTGGCCTCGACCATAGGGCGAGCCGGTCGTCGGGTTGACGTTGGTGGCGTCACCCCGCTGCCAGCGCGTCGTGTTGAAGCTGCCCAGGGTCGGAGCCCGCTCGGAATAGGCGACGGACAACAGGGCACCGAAGGTCTGGTCCTGGTTCGCCCAGCTCAGCAGGCCCGCCAGACGCGGGATCGTGGTCTCGGACAGGTCATTGTACGACGCCTGGGCCGAGAGAGCGGACTGGAAACCGCTATCGTTGAAGTCCAGAGGACGGCCGGTCTGCAGGTCGACCGTGGCACCCAGCGAACCCTCCTCGATCTCGGCCGACTGGGTTTTCCTGACCCGGATCGAGTTGAACAGCTCGGACGCGAACATCGAGAAGTCGAAGCTGCGATTGCGGTTGCCACCGTTGGCCGCCTGGGCCTCCAGGCCGTTGATCCGGGTGCGGGTAAAGTCTGAACCCAGGCCGCGCACCGAGATGGTCGTGCCCTGGCCGTTCACGCGGTCGATGGTGACGCCCGGCAGGCGCTGGATCGCCTCGGCCAGGTTCTGGTCGGGGAAGTCGGCCATGTCCTCGGCCAGGATGGCGTCCACCGCACCAGCTTCGTTGCGCTTGATCGACAGGGCGCGTTGCAGGCTGGAGCGGAAGCCGGTGACGACGACTTCATCGACCTGGGTGTCTTCCTGGGCGGCCGGTGCCGTGGTTTGTGCGGCCGCGATCTGGGGCGCCAGGGCTGCGGTCAGCATGGCGATCGCCGATGCACTGGACGCAAGCGTGGCTCGGACTCGGCTGGAACCGTTCATTCTTCATCTCCCCGCCCGGCGCTCATGGCACCGGTGTCATTTGTTGATCGGGCATCACAGCCTTTGGGACTGATGCCGTTCCACTTTGTGCAATAGCTTCTCGCGATTTGCAACTATCAATTGGAACGGCGTCCCATATGATCAATCAAACAGGCGAAACACTGACGGTGTAGACGTGATTGCGCCCGTGCATGTTCGACACGAACAGTACCCACCGACCGTCGGGCGTGAAAGTAACGTTCGGCTCCAGGCGGTAGTCGTGGCGCGACATGTCCACCAGTCGCTCGGTGCGAAGGTATTCGACAGAGATCATGTCGGGCTGATCGCTGTCGGGGTCGCCGTCGATGATCGGCTCGGGTTTCAGCAGAACGATCCATTTGCCGTCCGGCGCATGGGCGACCATGTCGGCGTCCCCACCATCGCCGGCGAACACGCTTCCGTCCGGCGAGGTGTTGAAATGGACCGACCAGCTGTTCTGCTCGACCCGGCGATAGATGCGCTTGCCGGTCTCCAGATCGACGGAGGCGACCCAGTAGACCTGCCCCCGTGGCGTCTGCAGATCGTACATCACCGCCTTGCCGTCCGGGCTGAACCACTCGTGACCGAAAATCTCGAAATTCATCGTGCGCTGGTGCAGCTTACGCAGGTCGGTACCATCGACCTTGATCGTCCACATCCGGTCGACCCGGTGCCACGGCCCCTCGTGCGAGAAGATGATCCGGTCGGGATCGGTCGGCGAGAACTGCGGATGGTTCAGCCAGTCGGTCGCCGAATGGATCACGCGACGCTCCCCCGTGCGCAGATCGACGACGAACAGCTCCATCGGGGTTCGCGCCGCCCAACGCTGAAGC
Source organism: Brevundimonas sp. (assembly GCF_044239655.1). GTDB lineage: Bacteria > Pseudomonadota > Alphaproteobacteria > Caulobacterales > Caulobacteraceae > Brevundimonas. Next base: position 240 of record NZ_JBIIAY010000182.1, on the reverse strand, counting down.
ATCCGCACACCCTTGGCCTTGGCGAAGTTCAGCGGGCGACCGTCGGGGCCAACGGCGGAATACTCGGCCTGGCCGGCCCGGCGATTGCGGGGATCGGCGGCGTCAGGCTGAACCGGCGCATCACCGTATGCCACCGTGCCGACGCACAGGGTCTCGTCGGCATTGATCGAGCTGAACGACCCCTGCTCCAGGCGCGCGATGCGGCGCGTCTCGCCGCTGTCTATGTCTACGGCATGCAGG
>NZ_JBIIAY010000073.1:0-15146 GCF_044239655.1 Brevundimonas sp. | reverse complement strand
TTCACGCCCCGCTCGCGCTCGGACATGGCCAGGGCCCCGGCGGCCAGGGCCGCGCTGCGGATCAGGTCGAGGTCGGCTTCGTAGGGGGTCATTTGCCTGCGATGGCGACGGCGTCGAACAGCAGGGAGGGGCTGTTGAACGATCCCCGGAACTCCAGGTCCGACCCCGCCACCATCCGCGCCCACAGGGCCTTCAGGTTGCCCGCGACCGTGACCTCGCTGACCGGATAGGTCAGTTCGCCATCCTCGAACCAGAAGCCGGAGACCCCCGCCGACCAGTCGCCGGTGTTGGCGTTCAGGGACGGGCCGAACATGGAAGTCACCATCAGGCCGGTGCCTGCGTCGGCGCGCAGGCCGGCGGCGTCGCGGTCGCCGGGCGTCAGGTGCAGGTTGTGGGTCGAGACGCCCGGAGGCCCTGCAAGTCCGCGCGAGGCGTGGCCGGTGGAGGCCTGGCCCAGCTGTCGGGCCGAGGCCGAGTTGTGCAGCCAGGTGGTCAGGACGCCCGCGTCGACGAGACGGCGCGCGACCACCTCGACACCCTCGTCGTCGAAGGGGGCGGAGCCCAGGCCGCGCATGCGGAACGGGTCGTCGATCAGGCTGAGGTGGGTCGGCAGGACGGCCTTGCCCATGTCGTCCTTGAGGAACGAGGTGCCGCGCGCGATCGAGGGCCCGGAGATGGCGCCCAGCAGGGGCGACAGGATCTGGGTGGCGACGCGGTTCTCGAAGATGACCGGGGCCGTGGTCGAGGCGATCTTTCGCGGGCCGACGCGGGCGACGGCGCGACGGCCGGCCTCCTCGCCGATCAAGGCGGCGTCCGGCAGGTCCGACAGGTGGCGGGTGGTGCGGCTCTCGCCGCCGCGCTCCATGGCCCCGTCCTTCTCGGCGATGACACCGACGCTGAGCGAGAAGGCCGAGCCGGAATAGCAGCCCTCGAAGCCGTGGGAGGTCACCAGCCGCCATTCGGTCGAGGAGGTCGAGGCGTGGCCGCCTTCTGAGCGGACGACGCCCGGGATGGCCAGCGCGGCGGCCTCGGCCTGGATCGACACGGCTTCCAACTCGGCGGCGCTGCGTTCGGAGGCGTCCATCAGATCGAGGTCGCGGAACGGGCCCCGGTGAAGGCGATCCTCGGGCGCGAAGCCGGCCCAGGGGTCCTCGGGGGCGAGGCGGGCCATGGCCACGACCCTCTCGATCAGGCGGGTTCGGGTCGCCTCGGACAGGTCGGAGGCGGAGACCGAGGCCTGTCGCTTGCCGACGAAGACGCGCAGGCCCAGGTCGCGGGACTCCTCGCGTTCGACGTCTTCGAGGGCACCGTTGCGCACACCGACGGACAGGGCGGCGCGTTCGGCGGTGACCGCCTCGGCGGCGTCGGCTCCGGCCCTCAGGGCGGCGGCGACGAGATCATGGAGCAGGGCGGCAGACGCTTTGACAGTCATGCCCCGATATGGCGGGGGCGAGGGGCGGGTGCAACCGGATTGGGGTGGCGAGCAGGCAAAGATATATCGTTCGTGGCGTAGTGGGCAGGGTGGTGAGTCTCGATAGTCCTGAGGGCTCGAAAGAGGGTGGGTGATGCCCGGGGTGGGCCGGCTGGGCCGCCCGCCTGGATCGGTGGGAAAGGGGCAATGATGTCAAAGACCGTGTGGCTGCAGTTTACCACCGTGCCGATTGGTGATGGCCGAATGCCCGATTATTTTTGAGAAGGCAGCAAAAACAGGGGCCTGAGTATGCGCGATACGATGGGCGCGGCTGGTGATTTGCCGACATCGCGGCGTGAACCGCCGATCGATCAGTTCCCGACGATTTCGGTTACGCCAAACGGCGATAAAGCGGCTCGAACGACGACGACCGTTATGCAGAATACTGCATATTCCTGCTGTTCCTGCCGATCGCGCAATGTCCACCTTCCGGCGCGAGAGGGCTTGCGCGCATGTAAGGTTTGACGCTGTGGCCAAGCCTTCGGGTCGCCTCCGCCCCGCTGCGGCACCGCCCTGCCTGTATTCGCACTATGGTCGAGCAGGGCGGGAGATGGTAGCGGTAACGCAACAGCGAACGCTGACCAAGCCCGGGGGAGCCTTGTTTTTCGAAAGTCGTGTATTCCGCAGTTGGTACATCGCCATGATGGTGCTGTGGATCGCGTTGTTCGCAATGCTGAACAGCATCCCGTTCCTCGTGGAGCACTGGTACTATCCCGCGATCATGGTCCTTGGGGCCTTCGTCGCCGGCCTGACCCCCGAGGGCGGGGGAGCAGTCGCCTTTCCGGCCTTGAGCGTGTTTCTCGACATCGACCGAGGCATGGCGCGCGATTTCAGCCTGATGATTCAGAGCGTCGGCATGACCAGCGCCAGCATCTGGATCATGTCCCGCAAGGAGAACCGGCTCGCGACCTACAAACCCGTGCTGTGGTACGTCCCAGTCGCCTTCCTGGGCTTCGTGTTCGGCATGAACGTGATGCAGGGCATCCCGGTCTACATCATCCAGGCCCTGTTTCTCAGCCTGATCATGACCTTCGCCCTGGCCTATGTGGCCAGCAAGCACAGGGGGCACCGGGACAGGCTGCCGACCACGGACGTCATCGACAAACTGATGCTGGCGGCCATCCTGTTTGCGGGCGGCATCTGCGCCAGCCTGTTCGGGACGGGGGCCGACATCGTTCTCTACACGCTGCTGGTCACCCGGTTTCGAATGGATGAGAAGATCGCCACACACCAGAGTATCATGGTCATGGCGGCCATCAGCATCCTCGGCTTCGGCTATCGGGCCTTCTGGGACCAGGGGATTACGGACTATCAGATCCGGACGTGGCTGTGTGCCTATCCGGTCGTGCTCTTCATGGCCCCGTTCGGTAGCTATGTGCTGAGCAAGCTCAAGATCGACTGTATGCTGCGCGGGATCGTGGTCCTCAACATCTTTCAGATGGTCTATTTCAACTTCAAGGCTCCGACGCCGGAGAAATTCGCTTTCTCTCTGGCCTTCTCGGTGGTCCTGTTCGCTGTGTTCTGGCTCACGCTCGCTCACATGGCACGCACCAGACCCTCGCCGGCGGCGATTACGTCTTAGGCATTTTTGCAGCAGCTCAGTGCGGATCAGACGCCGGGCGATGCTTCGCCTGGCCGCTCTCCGTTCGCCAGCACTGACCGCTCGCAGCCCCGAATCGCTTTCGCAGGGTCTGTTTCGCCGCCCTGAAATCCTGCAGCCCACCCACCCAGCACCAGATCAGCATCACCGCCGACGCCAGCAGCGGGATATAGGTCAGCAGCATTCCGAACATCCGGCCCGGGGTCGGGCCCACGCCCGTCAGCATCCCCCAGGCGTGCAGCACCCGGCCCAGCAGGAACGAGCCGCCGATCAGGTGGACCGACCAGGTCGGAAAGCCGGTCAGGGCCAGCAGAATCAGGGACGCGATCGCCAGGGGCATGTATTCGGCGGCGTTGCCGAAGGCGCGGCTGGCGGCCTCGACCGGGGGCTTGCCGCCGTCGCCGAGCGAAACGCGGTGCTTGCGGCGCTGGACCGAGGTCATGCCCGACAGGACCAGCAGGACAACGACGTTGAGCGCCGCCCAGAGACCCGCCGCGTGAATTCCGTCGCCCATGCTCAGTCCTCTCGCCCCACCGGATAGAGCCGGTAGCGGTCATCATAGAACGGTGTGCGTTCGTAGAACCAGCCCAGGCGGGCGTCGCCGTCGGCGGCGAAGGCGGGGTCGGCGGCCAGTTTGGCTTCGAACTCGGCCTTGAGGGCGGGGTCGGCGGCCATCATCGCCTCGGCCAGGGGGGCGATGGCATAGCCCTCGATGTATTCGACGCGGTTCAGGATCTCGGGGAACAGGCCCCAGGCGAAGAAGCTCTCTGACGACTGGGGCTCCAGCAACAGGACGACAATGTCGCCGAGCGGCTGGTCCGTGGGCACGCGGACCGAGCCGAGGGGATAGGTCCAGTCGCGGCGTTCGACCTCGACCGTCTTGACGCTGGCCTGGACGTGACCCTCGTTCGGGCGGGGGGCCAGGGTCGGATCGACGAGGCGCAGCATGGAGACCGACGGGGTGCGGGGCGCGTCGAGGGTCTCCATCGTGATGCCATGGAGGCGCAGGCGCTCGATGATGTCGGGGCGGGTGGCGGGGACCCAGTAGGCGGTGGGACGCTTAAGGCTCAACGTCGGGCGCGAGCCGTAGAAGGGCAGTTTCCAGGTCTCGGGATCGGCGTGGCCCAGCCAGCGGATCTCGCGGCGGCCCGAGGCGGGGCTGTCATAGGTCTCGTAGCGGATGCCGAGGAAGTCGCGGGTCGAGGCCGGGGTCGGATCGGGCTCGAAATTGGTGGGGATCTCGGCGGGGCGCAGGGCGCGGTCGGCCTCGGTCGCGGCGCGCAGCTCGGTGCCCTGTTCGGCCAGCAGGGTCAGTGACCGCTCGATGAAGACATAGGTGCCCAGCACCCGCTGTTCATAGGGTTTGAGGCTGTGGTTCTCGATCAGGATGGTCGGGACGTGGGCCGCCGCGCCCCAGCCGTTGGAGAACCGCTCGCCCAGGCCGCCGTCGGACAGACCCTTCCTCGGGTCCTGATCGTCGATGCCGAAGACCAGTTCGCCAGGGATGTGTCCCTGACCCGACAGGGCGGCGTTCATGGCCGGCTTGAAGGTCGTGTCCAGCCAGGCGGAGGCTGCGGGGGAACGGCTGAAGGCACCGTCCTCACCGTTGAAGCCGTAGGTGACGTCGTACTGGTAATCCATGCCGTCGGTGACGTGGACATCGACATAAAGGTCCGGGCGGTACTTGAGGATCAGGCCGCGCACGGCCCGCATCTCGGGCTGGTCGAGCTTCAGATAGTCGCGGTTGAGGTTCTGGTTGGTGGCGGTGTTGCGCCAGCCCTGGATGCGGGGGCCGCGCTGGTTGGGACGGGAGTAGGCGGATGCCCGCTCATGGCCGTCCACCGACAGGATGGGGATCAGGATCAGGTTGACCCGGTCCAGCAGCGTATCCTTGCCGTAGACCGCGATGTCGCGCAGCAGCATCATGCCCGCGTCCTTGCCGTCGATCTCTCCGGGGTGGATGCCGGCCTGGATCATCAGGACGGGCTTGGACGGGTCCAAGGCGGTGCCGTCCTTCGAGGCGATGACGGCATAGATGGGACGGCCCTCGGGCGAGGTGCCGAACTGTTCGATGCGGATCAGGTTCGACGCCGCATCCAGCCGGTCGAACCAGGCCCGGGTGTCGACGTAGTTGGGGCTGAAGTCATGGTCGGCGTCCAGCTCGAAGGCTGTGACCCAGGGATCGGAGGCGTCCCGCAGTAGGCTCCTGGAGGCTCCGTCCCAGGCGGGGGCGGGCGGCAGGAAGGGTTGATCCCACGCCGGCGTGTTGGGGACGGTCTGGCTCATGGCGGGGGTTCCCAGGAAAAGCAGGGCGACGGCGGTACACAGGGCGCGCATGGCGACGTTCCTCGACCAAATGGGGCGGCTTCGCAAGCCGGCAGGCTCAGCCTCCGACCGCTGGCAACCAGCCGCCGGATGCGATCAGGATGTGCCCGGCCCGGACCATGTTCCAGATGGTGTAGATCAGGACGACCAGCAGGGCGGCGATCACCAACTTGCGGCCCGGCGCAAAGCCCGCGACCGCCGTGGACAGGGCAAAGACCCCCAGGCCGATCAGAACCCTGGGGGTCCAGAGGGCAGCCCAGGCAGGGTCTGCGAGCGACAGCAGGGCCAGCAGCAGCCAGACCATGGCATTGGCCGCAAGCACACATCCGAACACGATGCGCCGGTGGGCCCAGAAATGGTCGTCGAGGTTGATTCGCGCCTCGGCCCCTTCGGCGGTGACGCGCGGGAAGGTGATGCTGGCGGCCACATAGAAGGTCGCGGCGACCATCAGGCCGATGAGGAGCAGGGCCGGGTTGAACGGCGCGCCGCGAAAGAACCGCCACGCCTGGTTCCAGAAGGTCGCCAGGTCCAGCGCCACGAACAGGGCCAGCAAGGGCGTCAGCCAGCCGAAGCGCACCCGGTGCCGTTCATGCAGCAGGCGGGCGAAACCGCCGACCAGTTCGGCCACCGACAGGCCCAGCAACAGGCCGTAGAAGCTGAAGAAGAACTCGAACGCGCTCATGCGGCCCTCGCCGTTGGAAAGCGAGGCTTAGCGGGTCAGGCGGCCATAGTCATGCGGCGCGGCGTCATGGACGATCAGCTGGTGCGGCGTTCGCGCTTGGCTTCCAGGCGGTCGATGACCGACTGGTGCTCGGTCTTGCGGGCCTCGTGCTGCTGGATCGAGGCCTGTTGCTCGGGGGTCAGGCCGCCGGCGGCTTCGGCAGCGGTCTGGATCTCGTAGATCTGCTGATCGATGGCGACGACGGCGTCCTGGGCGGCGTAGAGGCGGGTCTCCTCGCGTTCGCTGAGCGGCGGGCGGTTGCGACGGGCGGCGGCGCGCGAGGCACCCCGGCCGGCCATCACCTGGGCCTCGGCCGAGGTGGGGACGGTCACGGTCACGACCACCGGGGCGGCGAGGGTCAGGCACAGGGCAGCAATCAGGACACGCGACATCGTGGAAAGCTCCAAACAAGGAATTGCGAACCGACGCTATCGCGGCATTACGAATCCGTCATCCGAAAAGTGTGCGCTGCAACATGAATTGTGACGAGACGGCGCCCTGTTTGAGACAGCGTCGTGCGGGGGCTATTTCCAGATCGGCTTTCCGTCCCCCGGAAGGCCGAGCCGATCCCACATCTGCGACACGCGATCGACGACGTCGGCGTCCATGCGGATTTCCTCGCCCCATTCGCGGTGGGTCTCTGGCGGCCACTTGTCCGTTGCGTCCAGCCCGATCTTGGAACCGAGGCCGCTCTCGGGACTGGCGAAGTCGAGATAGTCGATCGGGGTGTTCTCGATGACGGTGATGTCGCGGGCGGGGTCCATCTTGGTCGAGATGGCCCACATGACCTGTTTCCAGTCGCGGGCGTCGATGTCGTCGTCCACGACGATGACCCATTTGGTGTACATGAACTGGCGCAGATAGCTCCAGACGCCGAGCATCACCCGCTTGGCATGGCCGGGGTAGGCCTTCTTCATCGACACCACGGCGATGCGATAGGAACAGCCCTCGGGCGGGAGCCAGAAGTCGGTGATCTCTGGGAACTGCTGGCGCAGCAGGGGGATGAAGACCTCGTTGAGCGCCTCGCCCAGCACGCTGGGCTCGTCCGGCGGGCGGCCGGTGAAGGTGGTCAGATAGATGGGGTCGCGCCGCATGGTGATGGCCGTGACCTGGAAGACCGGGAAGGTCTCGACCGAGTTGTAATAGCCGGTGTGGTCGCCGTACGGCCCCTCCGGCGCCTGCTCGTCCAGCAGAACGTGGCCCTCCAGCACGATCTCGGCGTTGGCGGGGACCATCAGGGGCACGGTCTTGCAGGGGACCAGCTCGGCCTTGGCCCCGCGCAGCAGGCCGGCGAACTGGTATTCGGACAGGGTGTCGGGCACCGGGGTCACGGCGGCGAGAATGGTGCCGGGGTCGGCACCCAGAACGACGGCGCAGGGCAGGGGGCCGGTCTTCTTCTTCTTGTGACGGGCATAGTGCTGGGCCCCGCCGCGGTGGGCCAGCCAGCGCATGATCGCCCTGTCCTTGCCCAGCACCTGCATCCGGTAGATGCCCAGGTTGAAGTCGTCCTCGCGGTCGTCGGACGGGCCCTTGGTGACGACCAGGCCCCAGGTGATCAGGGGCGCGGGCTCGCCGGGCCAGCAGCCCTGGACCGGCAGGCTGGTCAGGTCGATGTCGTCGCCCTTGAGCACGACCTGCTGGACCGGGGCGGTCTTCACCACCTTGGGCCGCATCGCCATCACGGTCTGCATCAGCGGCAGCATTTCCATGGCGTCGCCGAGGCCGCGCGGCGGGGTGGGGTTCCTCAGGAAGGCCAGCAGTTCGCCGACCTCTCGCAGTTCGGCGGCGGTGGTGCGGGTCTTCTTCTCCATGGTCACGCCCATGGCCACGCGCTTGACGGTGCCGAACAGGTTGGCGAGGCAGGGGATGGGGCTGATCGAGCCGTCGCGCATGACTGGCTTTTCGAACAGGACGGCCGGGCCGCCGTTCCTCAGCAGCCGGGTCTGGATCTCGGTCATCTCGAGGTGGGTGGAGACGGGTTCCGACACCCGCACCAGCTCTCCCCCGGCCTCCAGCATGGCCATGAAGTCGCGCAGGGATTTGTAGGCCAATGAACCGCTCCGGTGGATCAGGTCGGATTAGGCGGCTGCGGCCGTCCTGTCACGCCGTCCCAGGGTGCGGTCGATCGCCACGACGATCAGGCCGACGATCGCGAAGAAGACCAGCAGGCCGCCGAAGTTCAGCAGGGCGGGGCCCAGGCCGAGCCCGCTTACATCGATGAACCAGTAGGGATACCAGCCGCTGAATGCGCCGTGCAGCAGGGTCCAGGCCCCGTAGGCCAGTGGGAAGACCAGCCACCGGATGGCATCCATCCATTGCAGGCGGCCGTTGGGTGTGAAGATCAGCCAGTCGATCAGGATGGCGGCCGGCATGACGTAGTGCAGGGCGATATTGGCGACCCAGGACCAGCCCTGCGGGCTCCAGGTGGCGTGAAGCAGGAAATGGTACACCAGCCCCACGACCACGGCGTACATGGTGACACCTGCGCGGATGCCCTCGGATGCGGCCCAGCGTCCGGGACGGCTGCCGGCCGCGATCACGGGCAGGGTCATGGCGATGGCGACCAGAAGGTTGGTCAGGATGGTGAAGAAGCTGAAGAAATTCACTGTCCGCGTGATCAGGGCGGCCGCCGGCGGTGCCGAGATCATCAGCCCATACTGAAGCGCCAGGGCCGCCCAGCCGACGACGGCGAAGGTGCCACGCCAGATCAGGGCGGCCCGCGATCGGCTCATCAATAGGCCGGAGTATCGGACACCAGGGCCCAGAGCGGCAGGTGCAGCGCGTGGGTTGCGGCACCCAGCTGGGCGGTGGTCAGGTGGCGGCGGCCGGCCTCGATCAGACGAACGTCCTCCGGCGTCAGGTGGATGGCCTCGGCCAGGGCGTCCAGTTCGACGTGGCGCTGGGTTCGCCAGCGTCGCAGGCGGGCGCCGATCCGGACGTCGTCGGGATCAACCGATGGAAAGCCGAGTACCTGACCCATGGCGTCTCCTGACCTCCGCGCTTCTGCTGTCGCGGATCAGGCAGCTTCGTCCCATTTGAACGCCGGGTCCAGCCAGTCGCCGAGGCGGCCGTCGGGACGGGCGAGGGCATGGATGCGGGCCATCTCTTCGTCCGACAGGGTGAAGTCGAAGATGTCGAAGCTTTCCTCGGCGCGGCTGACCTTGGTGGTGCGCGGGATGGCGATGACGTCCTGCTGGATCAGCCAGCGCAGGGTGACCTGGCCGGCCGACTTGCCGAGGGCCTTGCCGATGGCGTTGATGACGGGATCGTCGGCGATCTTTCCCTGGGCCAGGGGCGACCAGGCGGTGATGGACGAACCGAGCTCGCGGGCGGTCGCCAGCAGCGGGCCGTTGGCGAGATAGGGGTGATATTCGACCTGATTGGTGACCAGCTTCGCCTTCGACAGGCCTTGCGCCTGTTTGAACTCGGCGGACGGGAAGTTGGACAGGCCGATCGATCGCGTCAGGCCCTGATCCTTGGCCTCATTGAGCGCGCCCAGGGTCTCGGCGAAGGTCGGTTCGGCCTTGGGCCAGTGCAGCAGCAGCAGGTCGGGCGTGAAGCCCAGGCTGGTGGCCGATTCGCGGGCCTGGGCCAGCAGGGCGTCATGGCCGAAATGGGCGACCCAGATCTTGGTGGTCAGCCAGATGTCGTCACGGGTGACGTGACCCGCCTCGATCGCGTCGCGGATGCCGTCGCCGACGGCCGCCTCGTTCTTGTAGATCCAGGCCGTGTCGATGTGGCGATAGCCGATGCGCAGGGCCTCGGCGACCATCCGGCGGGCGTCCGGCGGGGACAGCTCCCAGGTGCCGAAGCCCAGCAGCGGGATGGACAGGCCGTCGACGACGATGGTGGGTTGGGCGGACATGGCGGGCTCCTGAAGGCGGACCCGGGAGTTAGGCGCTGGGGGCCTCGCCCGGAAGGGTCGGATGCTGTTTTTGCAGGGCCTTCGGCGCGACCTTGCGCCAGCGCCGCGCCATCATGACCGCCAGCCAGGCCGGATCGACGGTCTCCAATCGCGCCAGCACCATGGCGTGGTTGCGATAGTGGTCGGTGAAGAAGAAGGTCGCCGGGTCCATCTCGATCAGCAGGTCGCGCTCATCCAGGCTGTCCAGATGCACGACCACGCTGTCGTCCTCGTCGCGGATACGAGTCAGGAACTTTCCCACCGTCCGAAAGGCCGGCATGCCGTAGGCCGAGCCGCGCTCGGTGTCGGGGAGAGCAAGGATCAGGGCCTCCACGTCGTCGCGGGTCATGGTGCCCGGTGGGCGTCGGGACGGTCGCCGATGACGATCGTGGTGTTGCGAGCGGTGCCCGCAGCCTGAAGCAGACGCAGATGGGCCAGTTCCGGATTATCCTTCAGCAGCCGGGCGGCATTGGCCAATGAGCGCAGTGCCGCCTGTTCACCCCGGGCTCGTTCCAGTGCGGCGAGGCCCTCCAGCCGGGCCCGCTCGACCTCCGACATCAACCGACGCAGTTCCGGCGGCAGGATGACGGCGCTCAGGGCGATCGATTCGATCCGGGCCGCACCGATCGTGTCCGGCACCCCGGCGGTCAGAATCTGGTCCAGATCCTCGGCGCGTCCGAGAAGCGCGTCCATCGAATGGGCCGAGGCCAGTCGGACGAGGGCGGTATTGGCCACTTGGGTCACGGGGCTCCACACGGGCTCGCGGACGGCCATTTCGGCGTCATGCAGGCGATAGGCCACGGTCGCGGACAGCCGCGCCGGAAGCCGGTCGGCGGTGACCACCTCGACCGGTCCGACCTGGATATACTGGAGCGCCATCGACAGGGGCGCGATCGTGACGCTTCGGCGTGATCCCCAGATCGTGTGGCGGCCGGGCTCGAGCAGGCGGTCGAACACCCCGTCGACGCTGACCACCCCACGCTCCCACGGGCTGATCCGGATCGTGCGTCGATCCCCGATCATGGCGCGGAGGAACCAGGCGGCTATGGCCAGGACGGCCAGGGCGAAAATCAGACCGGCGGTATCGAACACGGGCACGTCCTCTGCACGATCGGGCGTCCGGCACCGCGGCGACCTGACGGGGATCGCGAGGATCCGCAGGGTCCAGTCGCGGCTTGTCTTTCGACCGGCGCCGGACGCCGTCTCTGTTCACCAACATGGAGACGATCGCCGGTCTTTGTGGCTGGCCGCACCGGAGCCCCGGCATCGCGCCCAAGACGATCGTCGAAGGGGATTCGAACCCCGCTCAACCCTAGCGATCGATGTCGGGTGAGGCCAAGAAAAAAGGCCGCGTCCCGGGGGACGCGGCCTTGGTTTCAAACCGAGCGGATCAGCTCAGGTGATGTCTTCGTTCAGCAGGCCGACCTTGTAGAAGCCGTTGGTCTGGAGCGTGTTCATGACTTCCATGAACTGGCTGTACTTCACTTCCGGCTGGGCGCGGACGAACAGGCGTTCTTCCTTGCAGCCCTGGCCGGTGGGATCGCCGAGGGCGGCGCAGGCGTCGACGGCCAGGGTTTCGATCGTGGTCTGGCGATCGGCCAGGAAGATCGAACCGGTGTCCTGGATGGTCACATAGACCGGATCCTTGGGCTTCTCAGGGGTGATGGGCGGCGGCGTTGCGGGCGGCAGGTCCAGCTTGATCGACACGGTGGCCAGCGGGGCCGAGACCATGAAGATGATCAGCAGAACCAGCATGATATCGACGAACGGCGTGACGTTGATGTCCGAGTTCTGTTCGATGGTCTTGCCGCCGGACGCGCCGGGGCCTGAAAGTCTACCGGCCATGCTCTAGATTTCTCCCTGGAGGTCCGCCGCCGAGCGGGGACCGAGCGATTGGTTCGTGGGTGTTTCTTGGCGGCCTCGAAGGCGGTTGTAAAGCGGTCTGACGCCCCGTTTCGTTCCGTCGCGTCGCTTTTCGCGCAACAGGCGTGCGATCAGCCTTTCGCCAGTTTCAGGAAACGGTCGGTCAATGCCGGATCGGACTTGAAGGCACCGGTGAAGCGGGTGGTGATGGTCGAGACGTGGCGGTGGTGAACGCCGCGCGTGGTCATGCACTGATGTTCGGCGTCGATCAGGACCGCGACCCCGGCGGGGCTCAGGTGCGCCTCGATGGCGTCGGCGATGTCCTGGGTCAGGGTTTCCTGGTTCTGGAGGCGACGGGCGAAGATCTCGACCACGCGGGCCAGCTTCGAAATACCGACGACCTTTTCGGACGGGATGTAGGCGACGTATGCCTTGCCCAGGAAGGGGGCCATGTGATGCTCGCAGTGGCTCTCGACCTCGATGTCGCGCAGCAACACCATGTCGTCATAGCCCTGGACGTCCTCGAATGTGCGCGACAGTTCCTTGCCCGCATCGGCGTCATAGCCGTCGAACCACTCGCCATAGGCATCGACCACACGCTTGGGAGTGTCGACCAGGCCGGGCCGCGAAGGATCGTCTCCGGCCCAGGCGATCAGGGTGCGCACGGCCTCCAGCGCCTGCTCACGGCTGGGGCGCGTCGTCACGAGGACGGGCTTGCTGACGACCGGAACGGGTGAAGCACTCATGAAATCGATCTCGAAACCGACGAAACGACGCCCCCTGGGCCTTCTTTCGTCCTTGGACACTGTTTAACAGCTTGGCGGCTATATGGGGCATCCCGTCCGTCCCGCAAGAAAACTCTCGAAAGCCGCCGCCTGCAATGACGCTCTCCCTCTACGACACCCTGTACCGCGAGAAGCGTGTCTTTTCGCCGCGCGACCCCAGCCGGGTGACGCTCTATGTCTGCGGGCCGACGGTTTACGACTATGCGCATATCGGCAATGCGAGGCCGCCGGTGGTGTTCGACGTGCTGGTGCGGCTGCTGCGGCGCGAGTACGGGGCCGACAGCGTGATCTATGCCCGTAACGTCACCGACGTGGACGACAAGATCAACGCCAAGGCGGCCAGGGAAGGCGTGCCGATCGGTGAGGTCACGGCCCGGTATGAGGCCGCCTATCTGGCCGACATGGGGTTGCTGAACGTCTCGGCCCCTGATCTCGCGCCCCACGTCACCGACCATATCGAGGCCATCGTGGCCCAGATCGCGGCGATCGTGGACCAGGGCTGCGGCTATGTGGCCGAGGGCCATGTGCTGTTCGACGTGTCCAGCTATCCGGCCTACGGCGCGCTGTCGGGGCGGAACCTGGACGACATGATCGCCGGGGCGCGGGTCGAGGTCGCGCCGTACAAGCGCAATGCCCACGACTTCGTGCTGTGGAAGCCGTCCAAGGAGGGCGAGCCGTCCTGGCCGTCGCCGTGGGGCGAGGGGCGGCCTGGCTGGCACATCGAATGCTCGGCCATGATCGAGGCCGAGCTGGGCCTGCCGATCGACATCCACGGCGGCGGCATCGACCTGGTCTTTCCGCACCACGAGAACGAGATCGCCCAAGGGGTCTGCGCCCACGGCCATGCCCATGCGGCGACGGCGCCGGCGGAGTACAGCCGCTACTGGATGCACAACGGTTTCCTGACCGTCGATGCGGAGAAGATGTCCAAGTCGATCGGCAACGTCCTGCTGCTGCATGACCTGGTCCAGGCCATGCCGGGCGAGGTTGTGCGGTGGGCGCTGCTGAGCGCGCATTACCGCCAGCCGCTGGACTGGAACCAGTCGCTGCTGGACCAGTCGCGCAAGAATCTGGATCGGCTGTATGGGGCCCTGCGTCGCGCAGAGGGGGTCGAGGCGCTGGGCGACATGCCGTCGCCGGAGTTCTTGGAGGCCATCGAGGACGATCTGAACACGCCGGGCGCCATGTCCAAGCTGTTCGCCCTGTCCAGCGAGATCGAGCGGGCCATGACGGCGGGCGACACACGGGCCGTCGGGATCGCCAAGGCCGAGCTGATCGCGTCGGGGGCCATCCTGGGCGTGCTGCAGTCGACGCCGGACCAGTGGTTCGAGGGCGGGGCCGACGACACGCTGAAGACCGAGGTGGAGGCCCTGCTGGCCGAACGGATCGAGGCCCGGGCGGCCAAGAACTGGGCCGAGGCGGATCGGATCCGGGACCGGCTGACGGCGCTGAACGTCGTGGTCATGGACGGGCCGACGGGGGCAACCTGGCGGTTGAAGGAGTGAGGTAGTCGTCCTTCTCCCCTTGCGGGAGAAGGTGCCCCGAAGGGGCGGATGAGGGGTCACGCCGTCGATGACGGTGGGGGGGCTGGCGCCGAAACAGCGTGACAGGTCGGCGTGACCCCTCATCCGTCAGCCTCCGGCTGCCACCTTCTCCCGCAAGGGGAGAAGGGAAGCATGACTACTCCGCCTGCTGACCCGTCGCCGGGATCATGGTCGTCGGGGTCTGGCCGATGATGCAGGTGGAGGCGCGGGGGGGGCAGAGGCCTTGGGAGCGCTGGGCGTAGATCTGGTCGATCAGCTGGGGGTTGGCGCGCAGGGCGTCGCCGCGCAGGCGGATGGATTCGGCCTCGCCGCGCGCGGTCTCGATCAGGGCGTTGGCGTTGGCGCGGGCCTCGGCCTCCTTCTGCTGGGCGGCGAGGGTGCGCTGTTCGGTGGCGGTGCGGGCCTGGATGGCGGTGGTGATGCTCTCGGGATAGCGGATGGTGCCGACCCATTGCAGGTTGGAGATCTCGACGCCCTCGGCCGCCCATTTGCGTTGCAGGTTGGCGTAGGCGCGCTGGATCACGGCCTGGCGGCCTGCGCCCATCAAACTGCCGGTGCAGGGGGCGGCCGTGGGCTGGCTCGCGCCCTCGACCACCGGCTGCTGGGCCTGGAGGTTGCACGAGACGGGCACCTTTTCGGCCTCCTGGGCAATGAAGGAGCGGACGTCGTTGCGGATCGGATTGTCGAGCAGGTCGTCGAAATTCAGACGGTATTTGGCGTACAGGTCCGCCGCCTTGTTGTCCGAAACCTTGACCGTCATGTTGACGTCGGCGGTCATGGGCAGGCCGGTCTGGTCGGCGAAACCGATCTCCTCGTTCTCCTGACCGTCGGCATTGCCTTCGCGGGTGTAGGAATAGACGCGCTGGCGGGTCGGGTATTTGATGATCTTTTCGCCCAGGCCTTCCCAGTGCCAGCCGGGGCGCAGTTCGGTGG
>NZ_JBIIAY010000181.1:0-3992 GCF_044239655.1 Brevundimonas sp. | reverse complement strand
GTCGGGGACGTGGCGCATCAGGTCGATGGCGACCTCCCTAGTCTCCCCCGCGCCCGGCAACAGGTTGGCGAAGGCGACGATGCGCCCCTCCGTTTCAGAACTGCTTCCCTCCACCGTCTGTCGCACGACGGCGAGCGGGGTGAGATCGAGGTAGGCGGGGTCGAACCGGCCCAGCGAGAAGGCCTTCTCCTCGCCGTTGTGCTCGGCCAGCCACGCGTCGGACACGGCGCGCAGCTCATCCGCAATCCCCGACGCCGATCCGGGCGGCAGGACGACGAAGGATGCCCCCTCCCGCTCGGCTCGGTTGACGGCGGTCCTCAGGTTCTGGCGCGGCTTGCCCTCCAGGGTGAAGGCGGCGACCTCGACCACGGCGGTCTCGCCGACCTTGCGCACCGCCAGACCCATGGTCGCCAGATCGGCGAGCAACCCCTCACCCACCGAATAGAAGACCGGGGCCCCACCATAGCTGTCGGCCAGTTCGGAGAAGGCCCAGAGCAGGTCCAGTCGCTCGGATTTCAGCCCCGCCGGCTCGCCCATCGCGATCCAGCGCCGCCCGCGCACGCGGTAGCTGAGGAAGCTGCGGCCGGAGGGACTGAACAGCAGGGCCTTGTCGCCCAGCGCCGCCAGCCAGGCTTCCGGCGCGGCCCTATGGAGCGGAGACTGGGCCGCCTCGGCCAGGGCGGCCAGGGCGCGGGCCCGATCCTGGGCATCGGGCAGGCGACGACGGCCCGATCCGGGTGCGGCCAGAAGCGACACCGCCGCGATCAGCAGGGTGAGGATCGACAGCACGGCCGCCGCGCGCAGAAAGCCCGAGGCCTCACTGTCGCTCAGAAAGGTCCACCAGAGTTCGTCGGTATAGGCCACGTCGCGATAGGCGAATAAGCCCAGCCAGACCATGGCGACCACCGCCGTGACGACCAGCAGCAGCCAGCCGGGTCGCAGGGGCTCCACCAGGCGCGAACGCCGGTCGAACGCCGGCTTGCACGGCGTCAGCAGGGCGGCCACGGCCACGAGTTGCAGCGCCTCTTCCCAGTTCAGGCCCTTGAGCATGGTGAAGACCGCGCCCGCCAGCATGGCTCCCAGCGCCAGCCAGTATGCCCCCCGCCGCCTGCGCCACAGACCGGCGGCGAGCAGCAAGAGCAGGAAGCCGATCACGCTGGCCGCGAAATGGGAGATGTCGATCAGAAACGGCGAAAAGGTCTCGCGGACGATCGACAACCGGTATGAAAACGCCGGGGTCACCGCCGATATCAGGGTCAGGGCACCCGCGCCGAACACCACCACGCCGAAGGCCTGGGGCGAGGCCTCGCGCCCCAGGGCGAGCAGGCGGATCAGGATACCGGGGCGGCGGCGGGGCGAACTCATGGCGGTCTGATAGCGGGATTTGGCCAACCGTGGCGCCCCCAAGGTCATTCCGGGGCGGGTGAAACATTCCGAAATGAACGGTGTTTGTCTGTCTGCGGCGCACCTCTGCCGCGCAACTCCGGACCGATCCGACATGATCCGCAAGACCGCTCTTCTGACCAGCATCGCCGGCCTGATGCTGACGGCCGCCCCTGCCCTGGCGCAGGAGGCGATGACACCACCCGCCCCGACCCAGACCCAGCCCGCTCCGGCTCAGACGCCGCCGGACCCTGCCGCAGCCGCGACCCCTGCCCAGCCCGCCACGCTGCAGCTGCAACCCGGCTCGGACGTGAAGGGTTCTGACGGGACCGTGCTCGGCAAGCTGGAGGGCGCGCGCAACAATGATGCGGGCGAACAGGAACTGACCGTGCGCGGTGCGGATGGCCAGCTCAAGGGCGTGCCGCTGGGCGGTCTGCGTCAGGACGGTGCCGGCGTCGTGGTCGGCTGGACCTCCACCGAGTTCACGGCGGCCCCGGCCATCGCCGAGGACGCGGCCCCGACCGAGGCGGCCACCCCGCCGGCGACCGACGAACCGGCCTCTGACGACGCCGAGAGCGAGGCGGCCGAACCGGCTCCGACCCAGCCTCAGTAAGGTTTCCCGACCCGGCATAGAAAAGAGGCGGTCCCGACGGGACCGCCCCTTCTTTATGTTCCGATCCCGAGAAGGATCAGGCGCGGCGCTTGACCAGGCCCAGCAGGAACAGCAGCAGGCAGGCACCGCCGAATGCCACGATCAGTGTCATGAAGTTGAAACCGCCCACACCGACGTTGAACAGGTTGTTGGCGATGAAGCCGCCGATCAGAGCGCCGACGACGCCGACGATCAGGTTGGTGACCAGGCCATGGCTACGACCCATGACCTTTTCCGCGAGCCAGCCGGCGACGATGCCGATGACAATCCATCCGATAATTCCGAGACCCATTGTGGTGACCCTTCCAAGTCAAGCTTTCGATGGGCCTGTAATGCGTCGCCACCTTTCGGGTTGCGTCCCGGCCCGTCGAAATGCCGCAGGGCCGCCGAATCCGTTCGGCGAACGCTGCAACTCCCTCCCCAAGCGAAACCGGCATGTCGCTTGCGGCTGGTAAGGCGAGCCGTCCCGTCTTGGGACACTCCATCAGAATGGGGAAATGGGGCCATGGCCACCGATATCGATCTTCACCTGGGCCGCCGCCTGCGCCGTCGCCGCCGCCTGCTGGGCCTGACCCAGCAACAGCTCGCGCTCCAGGTCGGCATCCGCTTCCAGCAGATCCAGAAGTACGAGTGCGGCGCCAACCGGATCTCGGCCGCCCGCCTGTGGCAGCTGGCCGAGGCGCTGGAATCGCCGGTCAACTATTTCTACGACGGCCTGACCGAGGCCATGGAACGCAAGGAGGCCGCCGGGGCCAACGGCGGCGAGATGTTTTCCCGCAAGGAAACCCTCGACCTGATCCAGGCCTACTACCAGCTCGGCGAGCGCCCGCGCCGCCGCCTTCTGGACCTGGCCAAGTCGCTGCACGCGGAAGAGCCTGTCGCATAGTCTTGGGGCGCTATCGCTCGCGACGCGGTCGCTCGCTGCTTGAGCGCGGGGTGGAGTGGTTGGTGGTTAGTGGTTAGTGGTTCGGGGGCCGGCGACGGCAACCACTAATCACAAATCACGAACCACTCTTCCATGACCTCCTTCGAAGCCTTCGCCGTCGATCTGGCGCGCACGGCCGCCGCCGTGACCCTGCCGTTCTTTCGCGGCGAGTATGCGCAGGAGAACAAGGCGGGGCCCGGGGCCTTCGATCCCGTGACCCAGGCCGACAAGGAGGCGGAGGCCGCGATCCGTCGGGCGATCGCCGCCCGCTATCCCGACCACGGCGTCATCGGCGAGGAGTATGGCGAGGATCGGCCCGACGCCGAGCACGTCTGGATCCTGGATCCCATCGACGGCACTCGCGCCTTCATCGCCGGCCTGCCGCTGTGGACGACCCTGATCGGGCTGCGCGTCCAGGGGACGCCCAGCGTCGGCGTGATCGCCCAGCCCTATCTCGACGAAGTCTTCCTCGGCGGGCCGTCGGGCGCCGTCCTTATGCGCGGGGATGCGACCACGCCCCTGCGCACCCGCGCCTGTCCGGCCCTGACCGAGGCGGTCATCGCCACCACGGATCCCGACATCTTCACCGGCGCCGAACTGGGCGCCTGGACCCAGGTGCGGGCGGCGGCGCGTCTGGCCCGCTACGGCTGCGATGCCTATGCCTATGCCATGGTGGCCGCCGGGCGGATCGATCTGGTGGCCGAGGCCGGACTCAAGCTCTGGGACTGGTCGGCCCTGATCCCCGTGGTCGAGGCGGCCGGCGGCGCGGTCACCAACTGGCGCGGCGAGGCGATCGACGGCACGGGGCAGATTCTCGCGGTCGGCGACACCGCGATCCGGGACCAGGCGCTGGTGACGCTGAAGCGCGCTGCTTTGTAGGGTCCAGGTGCGAGGGGCGAGGGGCGAGGGGCGAGGGGCAAGGTGCGCTCGGCTCTGCTTGGCCATAGCGGCCCTGTTCATTAGATCGGCGACGCGCTTCAATCACCTCGTCCCTGACCCCTAGCCCCTCGCCCCTTCTCATGTCCCACCGCA
>NZ_JBIIAY010000180.1:0-4001 GCF_044239655.1 Brevundimonas sp. | reverse complement strand
GCCGGGCGATGTCGGTCTTGGACTGGCGCGGCCAGGTCTCGGCGCCCTCGGCGGTGACCAGCATCACGGTGTTGCCGTCCGAGCCGAACACGTCGGAGGACACGTCGTTGCCGACGATCCAGTCGCAGCCCTTCCTCGACAGTTTGGCGCGGGCGTTGGCCTCCAGATCGCTGGTCTCGGCCGCGAAACCGACGACCAGGTCAGGCCGCATCGGACCGGGGGCGGACAGACCCGCCAGGATGTCGGGGTTCTCGATCAGCGCCAGGGTCGGGGGGCCGCCCGGACCCTTCTTGATCTTGCCGCCCGCGATGGTGTCGATCCGCCAGTCGGCGACGGCGGCGGACAGGACGGCGATCTGGGCCGGCCCATTCCTCGAAGACACGGCGGCTTGCGTCGCCGCCTGCATGTCGAGCGCGCTCTCGACATCCACACGCGTGACGCCGACGGGCGTGGGCAGGCCGGTCGGGCCGGAGACCAGGGTGACCTCTGCCCCCAGGTCGGCCAGGGCGGCGGCGATGGCGTAGCCCTGTTTGCCGCTGGACCGGTTGGTCAGGCCCCGCACCGGGTCGATGGCCTCGAAGGTGGGACCGGCGGTGACCACCGCGCGTTTTCCGGCCAGGGGGCGACCCACGGCGCCGCGCAGTTCGGCCAGGATGGCGTCCAGGATCGCGGCGGGTTCGGCCATCCGGCCCGGCCCGTACTCGCCACAGGCCATCTCGCCGTCGTCGGGACCGACCACCGCCATGCCGTGGAAGCCCTCGAAACCCTTGAGCCGCGCGACATTGGCCTGAACCGCCGGGTGCAGCCACATCCGCACGTTCATGGCCGGGGCCAGAAGCGTCTTCTTGTCGGTCGCGATCAGGGTCGTGGAGGCCAGGTCGTCGGCCAGGCCGTTGGCCGCCTTGGCGATCAGGCCCGCCGTCGCCGGCGCCACGACGATCAGGTCGGCCCAGCGCGACAGCTCGATATGGCCCATCGTCGTCTCGTCCTCGGGCGAGAACAGGGCCTGATGCACCGGATGGCCGCTCAGGGAGGCTAGGGACAGGGGCGTGACGAACTCGGCGCCCGCTTTGGTCAGGACGACGCGGACCTCGCCGCCGGCCTTCCTGATCAATCGCACCAGCTCCAGCGCCTTATAGGCCGCGATCCCGCCGCCGACGATCAGCAGGATCTTGCGGCCGGTCAGGTCCGACGAGGAGGGAGGGGCCAGGGTCATGGGGCCTGTCTAACGGCCCGTGCGCGAATCGTCGAGCGAAGCCAAAAAGAACATTGCAAGAACAAAGAGGCTGTGTCTAACATCGTTTTGCGGGTTTCAGGTGGGAGGAACAACCATGACGATGCATTTTGGACGTGCGGTTTCGGCACATGCGGTCTCGGTCTGGGCGATACTGGCGATGACGAGCCTGGGCCTCGCGGCTTGCGACAACGGGCCGTCGGCGGTCCAGACGCGGGATCGGACGGTCAAGGCCGATGTGGTGACCCTCACGGCAGCGACCGGGGCGGGGGTGGCGGACGTTGCGACGCCCGAGGTCGCGGCCAGGCCGGTGCTGACCGCCAACCGGCGCGAGACCGTCGACGCCAAGATCACCCGTCTCTACGAACGGAACGGCGCAGCCTTCGGGGCGCGCAGTCCAGAGGATTATCTGGCGCGGATCAAGACCTTCACCGAGACCCCGCCCAGCGGCGTGGACACCGTCAAACGGCCGAACGGCGACACCCTGTTCTATCAGGCCTCGACCAATACGTTCGCGGTGGTGTCACGCGACGGCACGCCGCGCACCATGTTCAAGCCCGACGACGGCGCGACCTACTGGGCCGAGCAGAAGTCCCGCGCCCCGACCTTCGGCCAGTCGCGAAACAGCCAGAACTGAGCAGCGCCGCGGTTGCGGAGGGGCGGATGAGACGCGCCGATCCCGTCCGCACGAAAGGGACCGGCATCGCGCTCAAGCAGCGAGCGACCGCGTCGCGAGCAATAGCGCGGCGCGTCAGCGCCCAGGACGAGAATGCGCTCAAGCAGCGAGCGACCGCGTCGCGAGCGATAGCGCGGCGCGTCAGCGCCCCAAAGACATCAGTCTGCGGCGTCGGGGGTTTCGGCGCGCTCGACCATCTCGCGGATCACGTCGAGGGCCAGCTTCTGCTGCCGCGTCGAGAGCTGGGGCGCGAGGCGCGAGATCTCGATCGAGTAGCGGGTCGAGGGGAAGTCGTGGTCGAAGGCGGGGGCGCCGTCCTCGGCCATGCCGGGCTGGCTCTGGGCCATGCCGGAGAAGAAATAGCCGATGTCGACCTTGAAGAAGCGGGCGATGTCCCAGAGCTTGGAGGCCGAGATGCGGTTGGCGCCCTTCTCGTACTTCTGGATCTGCTGGAAGGTCAGGCCGAGCGCGCGGCCCAGGTCGCTCTGATTGTAGCCCAGGCTGATCCGTTTCTCGCAGACCCTGCGGCCCACGTGCCGGTCTACCGGGTGTGGACCGTCTTCGCCGGTGCCTCTGGCCATAACTCTCTCGCCGCTGGTCAATAACGCTAAGTTTGCAATGCGCCGCGATTTCGCGGCTGTCATCCTACTTTTCGTATACGGCCCCGCTCGGGGGATGGTTTCAACCTGTTTGACTGAAAATAGTGGTTTTTTGGCATGAATCGCCGCGGTTGCGATGCGATCTCAAGGGTTTGCCAGAAATCAGGGCGTCTTGAGCTTGCGCGACCCCATCCCTCTGAGGGCAGCCAGCGCCAGGCGGCGTTCCACCGGATTGAGGTCGGCGGCGGCGGCGCCGATGGCGCGCACGATTTCTTCGGCCAGAGGATTGTCGAACCCGGCGCCGTCCTCGGCCAGTTCCGTCGCCCGGCCGGCGTCGGCCGGGGTCGTCGGTCCCCCGACCTTATGTGACAGGCCGGCGAACAGGCTCTCGACCTCCACGCCGTAGCATCCGCAGAACTGCCACAGGCGCGAGGCGGGGATCCGTTCGCCGGCCTCATAGTCCTGGATCCGGGTCTCGGAGACGTCGAGATCGCGGGCCACTTGTTCGCGGGTCAGGGCCATCGCCTGACGAAGATCGCGCAGCCTGCGGCCCAGGGCGATGTCGATATGTTCGGTCTTGAGCCGATCCGCACCGTCCTGACCCCTCATCGGGCAATCTCCCTGCCGAGAACGCCCATCGGGCGAAGATTCGGCCCCACGGCGCGGCGCAGACGAGGCCGGCCAGGATCATCAGCCAGAACAGCAGGTCGCCCGTCCGGCCATAGAGTGTCGGGCGGGTCGGCTCCGGCAGGAAGGCGTCGATCACGCCGCTCTGGCCGGGCTCCAGCCTCTGTCCCTCGATCACCCGGCCCCAGGGGTCGATCATGGCCGAGACCCCCGTGGGGGTGGAGCGGACGAGCGGAAGGCCGGTCTCGAGCGCGCGGTAGCTGGCCAGATTCAGGTGCTGCAGCGGCCCCGAGGTGCGGCCGAACCAGGCGTCGTTCGAGACATTGACGATCCAGCGCGGTCGCCCGGCGCCGCCTGGGGTGAAGCCCGGAAACAGGCTTTCATAGCAGATCAGGGGCTGGACCGGCGGCGCATTGGGCAGGCTGATCGGCGCTGGCCGAGGTCCCGAACTGAAATCGTCCGGCATATGAACCAGAGCCCGGACGCCCAGCGCCCCCATCAGATTGCCCAGGGGGATGAATTCGCCGAACGGCACCAACCGGTACTTATCGTATACTGCCGCGATCCGGACGCCGGGTGCCGAATCCGGGCCGCCGCCTTCGTCGTGAAGGGCGAACAGGGCGTTGAAATAGCGGTCGGGCTGTCCGGGACCGGCGCCGGCCTCCGCGCGCGCCAGGCCGATCAGCAGGGTCTGGCCGGGCGTCAGGGCGCGGGCGATGGCGGCGGCCTCGGGGGCGCCGTCGGCGAAGACGGTGTTGGCGCTGGCGGGCAGGGCGCCCTCGGGCCACACGACGACGTCCGGCATCCGGCCGGGACCGCCCGCGACCGGGGCAGAGGCGGTCAGGCGGACATAACGGTCCACGAT
>NZ_JBIIAY010000072.1:0-15376 GCF_044239655.1 Brevundimonas sp. | reverse complement strand
GAACGCCTCTGGGCCAGACTGAAGGACTATCGACGCGTCGCCACACGATACGACAAGCTCGCCGGCAACTTCCTCTCCGGCGTCCTCATCGCAGCCATCGTCTGCTACTGGATCAAATGAGTCCGGACCCTAGGCCGTGTGGACAAAGAGGATTCCAAAATCGCCTGATCGCTGATTCAAGGCTGTTCTTTGCGGAGAGCGGTGTTGGTTCGTGGTTTGATGTCGGATGCGGAGTGGGCGTTCTTCGAGCCGTTCGTGGTCGAGACGGGGCCAAGGCGAGGGCGGCGGCCCCGCGATCACCGGCTGGTGCTGGACGGTGTGTTCTGGATCGCCCGGACGGGGACTGCATGGCGTGACCTGCACAGCCATTTCTGGACATGGAACTCGGTCTATCGCCAGTTCCGGCGCTGGACACAGGCGGGGACCTGGGACGTCATGCTTGAGGCGCTGAACGAGACTGGCGAAGGTCACGCCGGCGTCCAGATGATCGATTCCACCATTATTCGCGCTTATCAGCACGCCGCCGGCGCGCTAAAAAAGGGGATCAGGACCAGGGTCTTGGCCGCTCGCGTGGTGGCTTCTCGACCAAGATCCATCTCCGCAGCAACGCTCTGGGCCTCCCTGTCGCGGTCATGCTGAGCGGCGGTCGGTCTCGGATATGAAGGGCTACGGCCCCGTCATGAACGAGCCCGGGCCTACGCCTCGCGTCCTGCTCGCCGACAAGGGATACGACGCAGACTTCATCCTCGCCGACCTCGAGGCGCGAGGCGCGAGGCGTCGCCGCCGTCATCCCGGCCAAGCGGAACCGCAAGGTTCAGCCCGTCATCGACGGTCACATCTACAGCTTGCGAAACCTCATCGAGCGATGCTTCTCAAAGCTGAAACACAGCCGCCGACTGGCCACCCGCTATGACAAAACCGCCGACAGCTTCCTCGGCTTCGTCCTCGTCGCATCAATCCGACTGTGGATCAGACACTTTGTCCACACCGCCTAGGGTCCGCTAAAGGATATGTTCGAGACTCAGTAGACCGAGGCTGTGTGAAAACGCCTCGGGAATGAGCGAATTAGGGTAGCCTCCTGAGGTCTTCAGGAGGTGGGTATGAGCCGCTTCGTTCAGGGTGTAGATCGCCGGCAGCCGACGCTGCTTCCCGAATGTCTCGACGACTATGTGGCCGAGGATAATCCGGTCCGGGTGGTCGATGTTTTCGTCGACAAACTGGATCTGAGGGGTCTGGGCTTTGAGGGCATGACGCCGGCGGCGACGGGCCGACCGGCCTATCATCCGGCCATGCTGCTGAAGCTTTACGTCTATGGCTACCTGAACAAGGTGCAGTCCAGCCGGCGGCTGGAGCGCGAGGCGCAGCGCAATGTAGAACTGATGTGGCTGACGGGACGGCTGGCTCCGGATCACAAGACCATCGCCGGTTTCCGTCGTGAGAACGGTCCGGTGATCCAGGCGGCCTGCGCCCAGTTCGTAGTTCTGTGCCGCCAGCTCGGGCTGTTCGGGACAGGCTTGGTCGCCATCGACGGTTCGAAGTTCAAGGCGGTGAACACCCGCGACAGGAACTTCACCGTCACCAAGCTGAAGAAGCGCATGGAGCAGGTGGCCGAACACATCGCCGGTTATCTACAGGCACTTGACACGGCGGACCGGCAGGAGGGTGAGGCCGCCGAAGCCAGATCCGGTCGGCTAGTGGAGAAGGTCGAGTTGCTCCGCGCTCAGATGGCGAAGCTGAAGACCATGGAAGCGCAGATCGAGGCCGCGCCCGACAATCAGGTCTCCCTGACCGACCCGGACGCCCGGTCCATGGCCACGTCCGGTCGGGGCCGCGGGATCGTCGGCTACAACGTCCAGTCCGCCGTGGAGGGCGAGCATCACCTGATCGTCGCCCACGACGTGGTCATGACGGGCCACGATCGCGATCAGCTCGCCTGCATGGCGGCAAAGGCTCGTGACGCGATGGGGGTCAAGACGCTCGATGTGCTGGCGGATCGGGGCTACTTCTCCGGCGAGGAGATCCTGGCCTGCGAAGCCATGGGCGTAACGCCCTTCGTGCCCAAGCCGCTGACGTCCGGGGCCAAGGCGGACGGCCGGTTCGGCAAGCAGGACTTCGTCTATCTGCCCGACAAGGACGCCTATCGCTGCCCAGCCGGGGCGCTGCGGCCGCATCACATGACGACCGTCGAGCGAGGCCAGAACATCCACCGCTACTGGGACCGGGTCAGTTGCACCGGCTGTCGCCTCAAGCCTCAATGCACGCCGACCCTGGAACGGCGGATAAGGCGCTGGGAACATGAGGCGGTCGTCGATGCCCTCCAGACCCGGATGGACCTAACGCCGCGCGCCATGCGCGTCCGCCGAAGTCTGGTCGAACACCCGTTCGGCACCATCAAGGCCTGGATGGGCCACACCCACTTCCTGATGAAGCGCCTGCCCAACGTGAAGACCGAGATCAGCCTCCACATCCTGGCCTACAACATGAAACGGGTCATGGCGGTGCTGGGAACCAAGCCGCTGATGGAGGCGATCAAAGCCTGAGCCGACGGAGCTCTGCGCCTCGCCGCCACCCGGCGACCAGGCAACTCAGCGCGTTCTTACACAGCCTCGACCCATTGCGGACATTGTCGGTCACTGGGCCGGTCCATTGCCGGACAATCGTGTTCAGCCAGTCCGCTATCCGATCCGTGCGAATGCCGCCGCCCCATTATGGCGCGACGCGATACGCGGAGACGTCGTGCCTGTAAGGGCGGCCGTCAGCGCTCCAACCATGTTGGGATTGCCGCCGAACATGGCCTCGATCCCCCTGACGCACGTCGTCACATTCTCATCGGCCAGGCGATAGTAGACCTGTTTGGCCTCGCGGCGCGTCTTGACCACATCGGCGCGTCGCAGCTCTGCCAGCTGTTGACTCAGTGCCGGTTGGCCGATGCCGGTGGCCTCATCGATCTCGCTGACAGTGCGTTCGCCGTCAATCAGGCGTGACAGGATCATCAGCCGCTGGGGCTGGGCGTAGGTCTTCAGCCGGTCAGCAGCGGCGTCGGCGGCGGCGCGTGAGGCATAGAGGGTCATCAGGCGTCCGCCTGTGTGCGGTGGAACCACGCCCTGTCGTCGTCCGCGAGAACGGGCTGCTGATCCTGTGGTGCCGTCGCAAGGAGATCACCGCCTGGACGCCACCCCTCAGGGGCCAGTACGTCGCCACCGGCCGTCCGCTGGAGCGCCACTACCATGCGCAGCATCTCCTCGACCGAGCGGCCGACGTTCAGCGGATACCAGGTCATGGCGCGAATGACGCCGTCGGGATCGATGAAATAGGTCGCCCGCACGGCGGATGAATCGGCGGCGTCCGCCTCGATCATCCCATAGGCACGGCCGATCGCCATCGACGGATCCTCGACGATGGGGAACGGGATGGTGACGTCGAAGCCGTCGCGGATCGCCCGGACCCAGGCCAGGTGAGAATAGAGACTGTCCACCGACAGACCCAGCAGCCCGCAATCCAGCGCGGCGAAGGCCTCGGCGGCCCGCGCGATCGCCACGAACTCACTGGTGCAGACGGGCGTGAAGTCGGCCGGATGCGAGAAGAACACCAGCCATCGGCCGCGATAGTCCGACAGCTTTACCGGCCCAAGGGTTGAGCGGGCCTGAAAGTCGGGCGCGATGTCGCCCATCCGTAGCGGGCGCTGGTCTGGGGTGGCGGCGGGAGCAGGCAGATCCATCATCATTTCTCGTTGGCACCACGGCCGGGTTGACGCAACTCATATACACGATTACACATATATTGTAATCGTGATGTTGAAGCCGAACTGCAATGATGTTTCCCGCTGACCAACTGTTGATCTCGAACTCCACCAAGGCGCGCCGGCCCGCCCTTGATCTGCGTCAACGACCGATGGCGGACCTTCCTGTCTGCTCCCTGCTCCCGACACGAGCGTGCCGCCCATGAACGCCCCCTCTCTCCCCAGTCCGTTGGAGTCCACCATGACCGATGCACACCTCGACGCGGCGACGACGATCATCGAGCGGGCCCGGAGCGGCTCGGGTCAGGTTCCGGTCGTCCACAGCTTCTTCGACGAACCGACCAACACGGTCAGCTATGTCGTCCACGATCCGATGACCCGCGAGGCAGCCGTGATCGACAGTGTGCTGGACTATGACGCGGCGGCGGGCCGCACCTCCTTCGCCTCGGCAGACGCCATCATCGCCCATGTGAAGGCCCAGGGCCTGACGGTCACCTGGCTGCTCGAAACCCACGCCCACGCGGATCACCTGTCGGCCGCGCCCTATCTGAAAGACCATCTGGGCGGACAACTCGCGATCGGTCGCGAGATCATCCACGTCCAGAACGTCTTCGGAAAGATCTTCAACGAGGGCACCGAATTCGCCCGCGACGGCTCGGAGTTCAACCGCCTGTTCGAAGACGGCGACCGGTTCCAGCTGGGCGGGATCGAGGCGATGGCGCTGCACGTCCCCGGCCATACGCCGGCGGACCTGGCCTATGTGATCGGCGACGCCGTCTTCACCGGCGACACCCTGTTCATGCCGGACTACGGCACGGCTCGGGCCGACTTCCCCGGCGGCGATTCCCGGCAGCTTTACCGCTCCATCCGTCGCCTGATGGCCCTGCCGGACCAGACCCGGCTATTCCATTGCCATGATTACAAGGCCGCAGGGCGCGACACCTTTGCGTGGGAAACCACGGTCGGCGCGCAGCGTACTGGAAATGTCCATGTCCATGAAGGCGTCGGCGAGGACGAGTTCGTGTCCATGCGGAATGCGCGCGACGCCACCCTGTCGATGCCCAAGCTGATCCTGCCCTCGATCCAGGTGAACATGCGCGGCGGTCATCTGCCAGAGCCGGAATCGAACGGCACCCGCTACCTCAAGATCCCGCTGGACGTGCTGTGATGGGTGACTTTCTTGAAAACGCCATGCCGGTCCAGGGGCTGATCGGCGGCCTGATGATCGGCACGGCCTCGGCCATCATGCTGCTGGGCCTCGGCCGGATCGCGGGCGTCAGCGGGCTGGCGGCGCGAGCCACGGGGATGACCGTCGATGGCGCGCCGCTGCCGCTGTCGATCGCCTTCGTGATCGGACTGCCTCTGGGGGCCCTGCTGGTCGCCTTGATCCTCGGACCCGTCGAAGCACGGTTCGAACAGGGCCTTCCCGCCCTGATCATCGGCGGCCTGGTGGTCGGGTTCGGCACCCGGTTGGGCAGCGGCTGCACCAGTGGACACGGGGTTTGCGGCATGTCGCGGCTGTCGGCCCGATCGCTGGTAGCGACCGCCACCTTCATGTTGACCGGCTTCGCGACCGTCGCCGCCATGAACGCTCTGGGGCTGGGACAATGAAGCGCCCCATCGCCTTCGCCCTGATCGCGGGCACCCTGTTCGGGGCCGGTCTGGCCGTGTCCGGCATGGCCGATCCGCAGCGCGTGCGAGGCTTCCTCGACCTGTTCGGTGCTTGGGACCCGACGCTGGCCTTCGTCATGGGCGGGGCCCTGATCCCCATGGCCATCGCCTGGCGCATCCAGAAGCGCATGCCTTCGCCGATGGCGGCCGAGCGGTTCGCCCTGCCCACAGCCCGCGATCTCGACCCCCGCCTGGTAGGCGGCGCCGCCCTGTTCGGAATCGGCTGGGGCATCGCCGGTCTGTGCCCCGGCCCCGCCATCGCCGACCTCGCCATCGCGCCTTTCCCTGCCGCCATCTTCGTCGTGGCCATGCTGGCCGGAATGATCCTGCACCGCCTGCTGCCCGCCGCTCCGGCGAAGGCCTGATCGCTGCCAGCCGCATCCAACAATGAGGACTATCATGCCGTTCAAGGCCCTCACGCCCTCCCTCTCGGTCTCGCCACAACTCAGCGAGGCGGACGTCGCCCAGGCGGCCCGCGACGGCTATCGCGCGATCATCGACAATCGGCCCGACGGCGAGGAGCCGGGACAGCCGAGCGCGGCCGAAATGCAGACCGTGGCCGCGTCCCACGGCATGGGATTTGCCCATGTGCCGACGGTCGGCGGCAAGATCAGCGATGCCGACGTCGCCTGTATGGCCGACGCCCTGATGCGGCTGGACGGACCGATCCTCGCCTATTGCCGCACCGGCACGCGCTCGACGACGCTGTGGGCCCTGACGCAGGCCGGGGCTCAACCGGCGGACGCCCTGATCGCGACCGCCGCCGGTGCGGGCTATGATCTTTCGGCGCTGCGCCCCCGGCTGGAAACGCGGATGATCACGCCGACGGGCGCGCGCCCCGAGCAGGCCGACGTCGTCATCGTCGGCGGCGGATCGGCCGGTCTGGCCACGGCCGCCTCCCTGAAGGAACGCGATCGTAACCTGGACATCGTGGTCATCGAGCCGTGCGAAACCCACGACTATCAGCCCGGCTGGACCATGGTCGGCGGCGGCGTCTTCGACGTGAAGGACACCCGCAGGGCCCAGGCCTCCGTGATCCCGGCGGGCGTGCGCTGGATCAAGGGTGCGGTCGCCAGCTTCGAGCCGGAGCGTGACCAGGTCACCCTGGAAGATGGCAGCACGGTCGGCTATCGCGCCCTGGTCGTGGCTCCCGGCAACACCCTGGACTGGGCCGCGATCGACGGCCTGCCCGAAACGCTCGGCAAGAACGGCGTCACCTCCAACTACAGCTATGACACCGCCCCCTACACCTGGGACCTGGTTCAGACCCTGAAGGGCGGGACAGCCCTGTTCACCCAACCTCCGATGCCGATCAAATGCGCCGGGGCACCGCAGAAGGCGATGTATCTGTCCTGTGACCACTGGCTGCGGACCGGCGTCCTCAAGGACATCGACGTCCAGTTCCACAACGCGGGCGCGGTTCTGTTCGGGGTCAAGGAGTTCGTGCCGCCGCTGATGGAATACGTCAGCCGCTACGGCATCGACCTGCAGTTCGAGTCCACGCTCGTCGCGGTGAATGGTTCCGACCGGACCGCCACCTTCAAAGAGAAGGCGGGCGAGGTCACGAAGTCCTTTGACATGATCCACGTCACGCCGCCGCAAAGGGCACCGGCCTTCATCGCCCGCAGCCCGTTGGCCAATGAGGCGGGCTACGTCGACGTCGATCAGGCCAGCCTCCAGCACGTCCGCCACGCCAACGTCTTCGGCCTGGGCGACGGCGGTTCGACCCCCAACGCCAAGACGATGGCGGCCGCGCGGAAGCAGGCACCGGTCGTGGCCGAGAACCTGATCGCCGTCCTGGCCGACAAGGTGCCCACGGCAGTCTACGATGGCTATGGTTCTTGTCCGCTGACGGTCGAGCGCGGCAAGATTCTGCTCGCCGAGTTCGGCTATGGCGGCAAGCTGCTGCCCAGCTTCCCCAGCTGGATCATCGAAGGCACCAAGCCCCAGCGCCTGTCCTGGCTGCTGAAATCCGAAGCCCTGCCGTGGATCTACTGGAACGGCATGCTGAAGGGCCATGAGTGGATGGCGCAACCCCAGCATCGAGACGCGGCCTGAAATGTCATCCCTTGCGCGCTACCTTCCCGTCCTCGACTGGGGCCGGCGCTACGACCGCGCGACCCTGACCAGCGACCTGGTTGCGGCCGCCATCGTTACGATCATGCTGATCCCGCAAAGCCTGGCCTATGCCATGCTGGCGGGGCTGCCGCCCGAAGTCGGGCTGTACGCGTCCATCCTGCCGATCATCGCCTATGCCGTCTTCGGCACCAGCCGCACGCTGGCCGTCGGCCCCGTCGCCGTGGTGTCCCTGATGACCCTGGCAGCGGCCGGAAGCGTGGCGACGCCAGGAAGCGCGGAGTTCATCGCGGCGGCCCTTATCCTGGCCTTGCTTTCCGGCCTGATCCTTGTGTTCATGGGCGTGCTGCGCCTCGGGTTCCTCGGTAACCTGCTGTCGCATCCCGTGGTTTCGGGCTTCATCACGGCCAGTGGCATCATCATCGCCACCAGCCAGTTGAAGTCGATCCTCGGCGTCAGCGCGCACGGCGAGGCGATACCGGAGCTCGTCACCAGCCTGATCGCCAACCTCGGCGACATCAACGTCCCGACCCTGATCATCGGAGGGACCAGCGCGGCTTTTCTGTTCTGGGTCCGAAAGGGCCTGAAGCCGCTCCTGATGCGATTCGGCCTGGCGGCTCGTCCCGCCGATCTGATCGCCAAGGCCGGCCCGATCGCGGCCGTCGCGGCGTCCACCCTCGCCGTGATCCTGTTCGATCTGGAGGCCCAGGGCGTGAAGGTGGTCGGAACCATCCCCCAGAGCCTGCCGCCCTTCACAGTGCCTTTGATCGATCTCGCGCTCTGGCAGCAACTGGCCGTGCCGGCCCTGCTGATCGCCGTCATCGGTTTCGTCGAGTCCGTCTCGGTCGCCCAGACCCTGGCCGCCAAGCGTCGGCAGAGGATCAATCCGGACCAGGAACTGATCGGCCTCGGTGCCGCCAATGTCGCCGCCGCATTCTCGGGCGGCTATCCCGTCACGGGCGGTTTCGCGCGGTCGGTCGTGAACTTCGACGCCGGTGCCGAGACGCCGGCCGCCGGGGCCTTCACCGCCATCGGCATCCTGGTTGCTGCGCTGCTGCTCACGCCGCTCCTCTATGCCTTGCCCATCGCGACCCTGGCGGCGACCATCATCGTGGCCGTTCTCAGCCTCGTCGACTTCAAGACCCCTCGCGCGATATGGCGGTTCTCGAAGCCCGACTTCGCCGCCCTGGCGGCGACCATCGCGGTCACCCTGTTGGCCGGCGTCGAGCCCGGCGTCGTGTCCGGCGTGGTGCTCAGTCTGGCGCTCTACCTCTGGCGCGCCTCACGGCCTCACGCGGCGATCGTGGGGCGGGTGCCCGACACCGAGCATTTCCGCAATGTGAAGCGCCACGCCGTGATCACCGATCCGAACGTCCTGACGATCCGCATCGACGAAAGCCTGACCTACCTCAATGCCCGGTGGCTGGAGGAGTTCGTGCTGGAGCAGGTCGCCGAACATCCCGACCTGCGGCACCTCATCCTGATGTGTTCGGCGGTGAACGGCATCGACGCCTCGGCGCTCGAAAGCCTCGAAGCCATCAATCACCGCATGATCTACGCAGGCGTCCAGATGCATCTGTCCGAGGTGAAGGGGCCGGTCATGGACGCGCTGCAACGGTCACATCTGCTGGAAGCCCTCGGCGGCAAGGTCTTCCTGTCGCAGCATCAGGCTTTTGACGAACTGACCGGTGCAGCCTTCCTCCGCGCGCCATAACTCGCATTCCCGCTCGGCTCAGGCGCCAATCGAGGCGACCGGCCATGTTTGATCATCTCGATGCCGTGTTGCTGGCGCGCATCCAGTTCGCCTTCACCGTCAGCTTCCACTTCATTTTTCACTCCTTCTCGATCGGCCTCGCCGGCTATCTGGCGGTGCTGGAAGGCCTGTGGCTGAAGACGGGCAAGAGCGTCTATCTGGACATGTTGAAATACTGGCTGAAGATTTTTGCCGTAATCTTTGCCGTGGGCGTCGTGTCCGGCATCGTCATGTCCTACCAGTTCGGCACCAACTGGTCGATTTTCGCGGTCAAGACCGGGCCGGTGCTGGGCCCCTTGATGGGCTATGAGGTCCTGACCGCCTTCTTCCTCGAAGCCGGCTTCCTTGGTGTCATGCTCTTCGGCCTGAGCAAGGTGGGGCGGAAGCTGCATTTCGCAGCCAACTGCATGGTCGCGCTCGGCACCTTTATCTCGGCCACCTGGATCCTCAGCGTGAACAGTTGGATGCAGACGCCCACCGGCTTCGCCATCAACGCGGCGGGTCAGTTTGTTCCGGCGGGGTCGTGGCTGGACATCATCTTCAACTCCAGGTTTCCCTTCCGGCTGCTCCACACCTTGATCGCCTCCTACCTGACGACCTCACTGGTCGTGGGTGCCGTCGGGGCATGGCGCCTGCTGAAGGACCGAATTCGTGGGTCGCCGTCCCTCCCACAAGGGGGAGGGAGACAGTTGACCCGCAGCCTCGCCCGTGGTCCGTGCCGCGTCCCATGTTGAGCCCCGCCACCCGATCCGCGACGAAAGACCTGCTGCATCTTGCGTGGCCGGTGATCCTGGCGCGGCTGGGGATCATGACCATGGGGCTGACCGACGTGATCGTGGTCGGCAACTGGTCCAGCGAGGAACTGGCCTATTCGTCCCTGGCCCTGGCGCCGATGAGCATCGTCGTGACCACGGCGGTCGGGCTGATGATGGGGGTGCAGGTCATGACCGCCCGGATGCTGGGCGAGGGGCGTCGCGCCGAGGTCGGGGCCGTGTTGAGGCGGGGACTGGTCTATTCGCTGCAGCTCGGGATCGGGGCGATGATCGTGCTGTGGCTGCTGGGGCCGCTGGGGCTGAGGCACGCGGGGCTGGCGGACGGATTGGCCGAGGGGTCTTCGCCCGCCTTGCGCATCTTCGCCCTGTCGATGCCCGGCTATCTGGTCAGCGTGGCGGCGCAGTTTTTTCTGGAGGCCCTGCACAAGCCCAAGCCGGGGATGTGGGCGATGTGGATCGCCAACGGGGTCAATCTGGCACTCAACCTGCTGCTGGTGCCCGATCTGCTGGGGCTCGGGATCGACGGGGCGGCGGCCTCGGCCTGGGCGACGTTTGCGGCGCGGACGTCGCTGGCGGTGTTCCTGGTGGTCTATATCGTGCGCCTGCCCGAGGCGCGGGCGCTGGGCGTGTTCGCCAAGCCGGTCAGGGACATCACCGCCGAGCGCGAGCAGAGGAAGGTCGGATACGGGGCCGGGTCCAGCTATTTCATCGAGGTCGGGGCGTTCGCGGCCATGACCTTCATCGCGGGCCAGCTGGGGGCGATCGAGACCTCGGCCTGGGCCATCGTGCTGAACGTGTCGGCGATCGTCTTCATGGTGCCCATGGGGATGTCGGCGGCGACGGCGGTGCTGGTCGGGCGGGCCTATGGGGCCGGTGATGGGCCGGGCGTGCTGCGCGCCGGGCTGGTGGGGCTGGGGGTGGTCAGCCTGCTGACCGTGCTGGTCGCGCTGGGGCTGTGGGGGACGGCACCGTGGGTGGCCAGCGCCTATAATCGCGATCCGCTACTGCTGGCGGTGGTGACCCCGGCTCTGGTACTGGCGACGCTGTTCTTTGTGGCGGATGGGATCCAGGTGGTCTCGGCCTCGGCCAACCGGGCGGCGGGCGACGTGTGGTGGCCCACGATCATGCATTTCGGGGCCTACACCCTGGTGATGATGCCGCTGGGCTGGGTGCTGGGGCATGGCCTCGGCGTGGACGGGCTGGTCTGGGCGGTGATCATCGCCAGCCTGGTATCGTCGGTGCTGTTGACCGGTCGGTTCGTGCGGGTCGCGCGTCGGATCGGGTGAGGGAAGGCCGGGCCGCCCGGTGGAGCCTCCGCTGAGGCCGATCCGCTGGCGGTTGGCGGTCCAGAAACAGGCCGCCAAACCGCCAAACCGCCATTGGGTCGCGAGCCGAACGCTGATAAATCAACAGGTTACCGGATTGGCGTGGTGGCGACCGCCACATTATCGGAAATCTCCCTCGGCAAGCTGGCGCGGTCTCATGGCGTCAGGACGTGAAACCTCGACAGCGCAGGTGGGGAGGGCAAAGAACAGTTCAAGGCCTGAATAGGAAAAAATTCCTCCCGGACGGTGTCATTCGTCGAGGTAGACGACGCCGCCCTTCATCACGAAGTCCATGTCTTCGAGCGCCGTGACGTCGGTCAGGGGATCACCCGACACGGCGACGAGGTCGGCGGGCATGCCTACGGCGATGCGGCCCGCCTGATCCGAAATCCTGAGATGTGCCGCCGCCCCGACGGTGGCCGACTGGATGGCTTCCAGCGGGGTCATTCCGGCGCGGACCAGAAGGGCGAACTCCTGGGCGTTGTCGCCGTGGGCCGAGACGCCGGTGTCGGTGCCGAAGGCGATGCGGACGCCGCCGTCATGGGCGCGCCGGGCCATGTCGAGCATCTTGGGGCCTGCCTCCAAGGCCTTGGCGGTCTGGGCCGGGGTGAAGAAATTGGTCGGCCCCGAGGCGATGCGGGCCACGAAATCCCCGGCCAGCAGGGTGGGCACCAGATACGTCCCCTCGCGCTGGAACAGTCGGATCGATTCGTCGTCCAGATAGGTGCCGTGCTCGATCGAATCGCCGCCGGCGCGCAGGAAGGCGTTGATGCCGTCGACGCCGTGGGCGTGGGCTGTGATCTGGCGGCCCATGCGGTGGGCGGCGCCGACGATGGCGGTCAGTTCCTCGTCGGAGAACTGCTGGGACAGGCCCGCTGCGGTGTTGGACAGGACGCCGCCGGTCGCGGTGATCTTGATGATGTCGGCCCCCGAGCGGACCTGGAGCCGGACCGCGCGCATGCAGTCGTCGGCCCCCGAACAGACGCTTTCGGGCGACAACAGGTGCATGATGTCTTCGCGGAAGCCGTTGATGTCGCCGTGGCCGCCGTGGATCGAGACCGCCGTCCCGGCCGCGATGATGCGCGGGCCGGGCACGTCGCCGCGTCGCACGGCGTCACGCAGGGCGAAGATCGCCTCATTGGATGCGCCCAGGTCCGCCACGGTGGTGAAGCCGGCCATCAAGGTCTTGCGCGCATAGCCGGCCCCGACCATCGCCTGTTCGGCGTTCGACTGGGTGACCTCTTCCAGACGGCCGTTCGGGTTCTGCTGGCCGGTCAGGTGGACGTGGCTGTCGATCAGGCCGGGCAGGACGAAATCGTCCCTCAGATCGACGATGTTTCCCTCTCCGACGAAGCCGTCGCGGATTTCGACGATGCGGTTGCCGGTGATCACGAGAGTTTTATCGCGCTGCACAACACCCGTCTCAGGGTCGGCCAGAAGCCGCCCCACTTGCACGAACGTCGTTCCCGTATCGGGCGAAACCGTCCGCGAGGCGGGCGTTTGCGCGGCCACCCCTGTCGCCAGAACCAGCCACAATGCCGACACCGCCACGTTAAGCTTGATCATCATGTCCTCCCGAAACCCGGATTTCACCATAGACGGGAAGGGCCGCGCGCCAAGGCGCAGGTTGTGCAAAACCTGATCTTCGGCGACAAACAGCCACTTGGATCAACCGCGCGAGGGGCGTCGCATGCGGCTATCAAGGCGAGGACTTGTGTTGGGCGGTTCGGCGATGCTCGCCGGCTGCGCCACGAACCAGGCCGTTCAGGCTCCGGTTCAACTCGCCCAGGCCGTTCCGGTTCCCGCCCCCGTCGCCCCGCCCGCACCGCGCATCGTCTATGAGCGGGCCGCGCCGCCGCCGCTGGATCCCTATCGCCGGGTCCGCCCCGAACTGATGCAGCGCGCCATGCAGGCGCTGGACGTGCATCACCGCCGCATTCCCCTGCGGGACCGGATGTATCTGGTCGATTTCCAGAAATTCTCGGGCGAAGAGCGGTTCTACGAGGTCGATCTGTATTCGGGTCAGGTCACGGCCTTCCGCACCTGCCACGGCCGGGGTTCCGACCCCGAGCATTCGGGATACGCCCGCACCTTCTCCAACACCCCCGAAAGCTTCATGTCCTCGGTCGGTGCCTATTCGACCGCCGGCGCGGGCTGGGGCTCGCAACAGGGGCCGAACGTCCTGCTGGACGGGCTGGAATACTCCAACAACATGGCCCGCGAGCGCGCCATCATCATCCACGGCGCCGACTACGCCGACCCCGACTGGCTGGCCCGCGAAGGCAAGCTGGGGCGGTCGTACGGCTGTTTCTCGGTCGCCCACACCGACCTGCCGATGCTGCGCGAGCGGATGGGCGAGGGGCGGCTGCTGTTCGCCCAGGCTTAAGCGGCTTCCCTTTCTTTCGTCATTCCGGGCGAAGGCGAGCGCAGCGAGCCGCAGACCCGGAACAAGGCGGCGCGCGAGAGCGCGAACCTGTCGCGCACGCGTCTGCTTCCGCCATTTAGCTCTACGCGCCGCCCTCCGGGTCGCCCGCGCTTCTCTACAGTGCCGCCTTGTTCCGGGTCTCCGCTGCGCTGCGCCCAGAATGAAAGGGGAGATGATTGATGTCGATCCGTTGCGGACTTTGGTGGCGTCGGTAGCGCCCAGCGGTCAAGGTGAGCGATGGCTTCCGACCTTTACTGGATCAACACGTCCACAACCTTGCGGCTCGCGATCATGGCGCGACCTCGTTCCGGCGACTGGATGGAGGACGAGGTAGACAACTGGAAGCGTGAGGGCGTTGGTGTGGTCATCAGTCTGCTTGAACCGGACGAAATCGAAGACCTCGGCTTGGAAGGCGAAGCCGCTCTGTGCGCGTCCCGATCGATACAGTTCGTGTCTTATCCTATCCCGGATCGAGGCGTGCCAAGCAACAAAGTCACAGCCGTGCAACTGGCGGATCAGATCAGGTCAAGCGGCAAGGCGACCGCGATCCATTGTAGGGCTGGCATTGGTCGTTCAGCATTAATCGCCGCATTGGTGCTCAGATTAGACGGTCTCGATGGGGAAGCTGCGTTCAACCTCATCAGCAAAGCACGCGGAACGTCTGTTCCCGATACCGCCACGCAGCGGGAATGGATCGACGCGGTTCCGTTGATCATACCTACGCTTTGAGTCCGCTTCCCACCCCCTCACTGACATCGCGAACTTCTGTCTTCAGGCACGGCCGCCAAGCCGCAATCGGCCCGTCCCACCCATCAGCATTTTGAGCAACCGCTCACCCGCTCTATATGCGTCCGCTCCCTTCGCGTTCGGATTCCCATGGCCCGCATCCTGATCACCTCGGCCCTCCCGTACATCAACGGCATCAAGCATCTGGGCAATCTGGCCGGGTCGATGCTGCCGGCCGATGTCTGGGCGCGATTCAAGCGGGGGCAGGGCAATGAGGTCCTGTATATCTGCGCCACCGACGAGCACGGCACCCCGGCCGAGCTGGCCGCCGCCGCCTCGGGGCAGGACGTGCGCACCTATTGCGACGAGCAGCACCAGATCCAGAAGGCGGCGGGCGAGGCGTTCGGCCTGTCATACGATTGGTTCGGCCGGTCCTCGAACGCGCCCAACCACCGCCTGACCCAGCATTTCGCGGCCGCCCTGGAGGCGAACGGCCTGATCGAGGAGCGGGTGGACCAGATGGTCTATTCGGTCGACGACGCGCGCTTCCTGCCCGACCGCTATGTCGAGGGGACGTGCCCGCACTGCGCCTATCCCAAGGCGCGCGGGGACCAGTGCGACAACTGCGGACGGTTGCTGGACCCGACCGACCTGATCGATCCCTATTCGTCGGTGTCGGGCAGCCGGAACATCGAGGTGCGCGATACCCGCCACCTGTATCTGTTGCAGACGAAGATCGAGCCCCAGATCCGGGCCTGGGTCGACGGCAAGACCGGCTGGCAGCCCCTGGCCAAGTCGATCGCCTACAAGCATCTGGACGAGGGGCTGATCGACCGGGGGATCACCCGCGACCTGGCCTGGGGCGTGCCGGTGGTGGGGCCCGACGGC
>NZ_JBIIAY010000235.1:0-4159 GCF_044239655.1 Brevundimonas sp. | reverse complement strand
CTTAAAAAGTCATTATCTATGATTTCATTTTTAGTGCCGTAATTTTCTTGGTGACTACTCTTATAAAGTTTATTAAAATAGTCTTGATCGTCTTTGTAAGTAAAGGTTAACTTTTTAAAATCTAGTTCACCCATTGGCGTAATTTTCCAGGGTACGTCTCTATTTACTTTGTCGCTCCAATCTAGAGTTTGTGTTGTATCTGAATAAAAAGAGTCTCTAGTTTTTACGATAATATTTTTAACATTATTTTTATCCGGCTCAAAATATAGATTAAACATCTTTATTAATCCGCTGATAAAATCTTTACACAAAATGTTTTCCGGAATAATAGAACTTATTGCAATCGGTGAGTTTTCACTCAATTGTTCTACAGCAGTGATTTTAAAATAAGAATCGTTATCAATTCCAAATGATGCCGTGCCGGTAGTTCCCGTTGAAGTAGTTGTAAATGTCCATGAATTAAAAACTATTAAATCAACCTTAATAACATCACCAGCCGTTAAATAAATTCTTTGTCTAAATGGCGTTTTTACCGGAAGTACACTAACTGAATCTTGAATTAATAATACTTGTTTATCACTTGCTAAAGTAGTTGCAGTTGTTAAGTTTTGTAAATTTATTGAGTATCTTAATAACCTATCTGCTACGGCACTTGTCCCGCTTGGAAAAGTTACAATATCGCTTGATGACGCATCAAAAAACAAATCAATGTCATAAAGTCCATTTGTCGGAGCTTGAAATCCATCTGTTAAAAAGTTATTATTAGGATCACTTACTTCCTTAGTCCAGTCCCAATTTTGGAAAACATTATAATAATTAAAAACTTTATTACTAGGATCCCCACTTCTATTTATTGTAACATTAATTAAATCATCGGCTAACATGCTAACAGATGCAGATCTTTTTAAAATATCCGCACTTGTAAGTTTTAAACTTTCTTTATTAAATGGAATAATTAAAGATTTGAAAAAATCACTATTAAAAAACGCGCTTGTATAGGTATAGCCAGCGGATGCAAAAATCTTATCAATATATTGCTTTACATAAATTGCCGGGTAAAAATCTATAACGTCCCACCTTGCCTTCATTATATCCTGATTAGTGCCGTAGTCAATCATGGGGTAAACATAACCTATGCCCTTTGTCGCTGTCCAGGAATCTTGTATATTATTCCCGCTCCAATCGTGGTCAAATTCCGATAAATCTAAATCGGTTAACTTATCATTTGATATGCTAAAAAATAAATCGCTAGTTTCACCATATACAATACAGTTATACATGATTTCGCCATTTTCTAAATAGCTAATATCTGCAAGCCTCAAAGATCCTTTTAATATTTCTATTGAATCCTCCAAAATTAAACAATCCGCTTTTTTATTTGGATTAAATTCAATACCGGTAGTTACCTTGCTAATATTAAAGATATTAGAAAACAAAGTGTTATTTGTCTTCGTTCCTGGCAAAGATATAGTCTTGGTAAATGTGCCTTCCCTTTTATCCGGATTTCTTATATCAGCTATGCTGTACGTTATCGGCAAAGACACGTTTTCTATTAAATTTAAACTTTGGTATTTTGTTGCCCCGTAGGGTTTTACGAATATCTCAACCACGTTGTCTAGTTTTAATGTATGATTTTTCTAAAGTGATTTGTAAATTAAATAGCTTGTCATTAATTGTTTTCTTAACCTCATAATCTGAATTAATAACGTTAACAACCTCAATACCGCTAGCGGTTTCCATATAAGTTATAGGTGAAGTTAACAACTCTTCAAGCCAAATAGCCTCAGCATCTGTTATCCAATTGCTATTAATAGTTAAGGTCTCATTTATTTGAGTGTCATAGATTATATTAGCACGTTGAAAATCTGTATAAACAAAACTAGTACCGCTAAATCCTCCTAAATTTCGTCTGTATTTTTTTCTCTCAATAGTGTTATTTTCACGGCTTACCAAATCAAAGGTAAACGCATCATATGCACCTAGCTTATTTAAAAAGTAAATTCTTACCGGCTCATACTTTGAACAACTATCGTCAATGTTATACCTTACCGGTATAGATGCAGCGGATCCGGTGCCATCGGTTTTTATAATATAATATGAAGTATTACTTGGAATAATATTGCCCTGGTTTTGAGTTGCAACATTTAAATTAGCATTTAAAATTTGATTTAAATTAAGCGTTCCAGCCGGTATATTAATAAATCTTTGTCCAGTTGAACTTACTGCCCAATATGGATTTAAAATATAGGTTGTTTTTATCAAAGTTCCAGCGGAATTATAGGCGAAAACTCCGATATCATTAACAGCACCGGAAGCACCAACTAAAGCCGATATAGTAGCTCTTTCAGTTAGCTTTATTTTATGAGTTGCATTATTAGTTAACAACTGACTTATACCAATTTCACTTGGCATTAATCGGTATCTACTTACATACGTATAATCTACCCACTCGTTCGGATCTAGTGATGCAGTCCAACAATAAACGTCCGGGGAGGTGCTGATACTATAAAGAGTCGGTGTACTTCCATACTCCTCATAATAATCAACATTTAACTTTAAAATGCTTGAGCTTGCTAACTGTACCGTGATAGTTCCATACGCAAAGTTCTGAGTCAAATAGTTTTCAACAATCCGCTTTGCATTAAACAACCCGTAGCCGTTTTCAGGCCTTGCTGGGATTCTATGCCTACTTACTACTGTCCCATTTATTTTAATATCAAAAATATAATTAAAATTAGGCTGTGCCGTATTTGTCGAACTAACAAGATAATTTATGTCGTTATAAACCGGTGTGTATTGTAACGGTTCCTGGTAAATTGTAAATGCCATATTATTTAAGTGAAATAATTATATCTTGTTTGAATGCCTCGGATAGTTCTTTGGCAAAAGCAATAAATCTTTTTTCGGTTACTACATCACTATAAAAATTAGTGGCCGTAGTTCCTTTTTTTTCAATTTTATCAGCTATTAACTCCGCTGCCCTTCGTCGCTCTTCGTCAATACTCATTCTTTCTTCTGTTGTTGCTCTTCTTTTAACCTGAACACCTTTTTTATTTATTCTTGTTAAATCAACACTAGACTTTAATTTTAAAGGCTTTGCACTAATCCATTTTAATATGGCATCTATTGGCGGTCTATGCCCTGGCTTCCTACCTTTATCTACCCAAATGTAATAATCGTCTAATACTAATTGAAAGGATATACCAAACTGTGTGATCTTTAAAGGCTCAAAATTAATAGATTGTCTTAAATTGCCACTTGCATTTATAGGACTGTTAAATTTACCTTGTGGTTTATCTAGATTCTTTTGTAAATCAGTTAATAAACCTTCTGCAAAATTATAAACTAGATCCCCAACTTTATTAAAATCTATGTTTTTTCCGTTCATTTTCTAAAACTTTCCTTTCATGTTCTGACTTATCTTTGAAGTAAGCTATCATATTCATAAACCAAACTATGTTTTGCCTCAACAATGAATCAAACTTTAACACATCGCCCTTAGCTAGCATGTCTAGTATCCCAAACCATCCCCATTGCTCATTAAATCCCTCTGCATTTCCTCTATCAGTACTCTCTGCTCCCTTATTGTAAAGTCTAGAATATCCGCTGTCAAATCGTTTAAGAGATTCGAAAAAAAAAGCGTGAATCCATATACCTCACTGATTTTTAGATGTTCCTGAAATATTCTTGCCCGGTGTGCGTGCTTAGTTCCCTCGTATTCTTGGCCCTCCTCAATATAGATAACCGCCATAATGTTGGCTAGGTTGTCGAAAATTTCATCTGTATTCTTGCAAAACGTTTTAATATCAATATATTGCCCCGCTGTTAACTTAGTAACATCAATAACACCCTTATATATTTGCCCGTTAATCTCAAATTGATTCTTTATCTTTGTTTCCTTTGGCAAATGATTAATAAAAGAAACATAATCAATAGCTTTTTTAAGCGCTTCTAATGGCATTTGATTAACAATAGAAGGCTTTTCACCACTTAACACTGTTATAATGTCTAAATAGCGCTCTATTACGTCCTCTGTGCCGTCTTGTAACTTAGCTTGTAACTGCGCAAATTGTTTAAGGTTAACGGCCTCCCAACTAGTAGGTAAATTAATCTTCATAATTAATAAATATATAATTTGTGATATTGATTTTTATCTTAT
>NZ_JBIIAY010000179.1:0-4159 GCF_044239655.1 Brevundimonas sp. | reverse complement strand
ACGTCGATCATTTTGCGATCCAGCGGCGCGAAGGTCAGCTGCTCGAAACCGTGCATCGGCCGCTCGCCGCCCGGGATGGGCTCGGGCGCGGTGACGACCTGGAGCGTTTCGATCCGGATGCCCCAGTAGCCCTCGCGATAGTAGCCCGGCTCGTTGGACAGGATCATCCCGGTCAGCAGCGGCTGGGTATTGACCGCCTTGGCGATCCGCTGAGGCCCTTCGTGGACCCCCAGGTAAGACCCAACCCCGTGGCCCGTGCCGTGGTCGTAATCCAGGCCCGCCATCCACATTGGCTGACGCGCGATGGCGTCGAGCTGGTGGCCCGTCGTGCCGGCGGGAAACCGGATCGTCGCCATGGCGATATGGCCCTTGAGCACCAGGGTGAACATCCGGCGCTGGTCGGCGGTCGGCGCGCCGATCGCCATGGTGCGGGTCACGTCGGTGGTGCCGTCCAGATACTGGCCACCGCCGTCCACGAGCAGCAGCGAACCCTTCTCGATCCGCCGAATCTTGGCACCGACAGGCTTGTAGTGCGGCAGGGCGCCGTTGGGGCCGGCCCCGGCGATGGTGTCGAACGACAGGTCCTTCAGCGCACCCGTCGCCTCGCGGAAACCCTCCAACACGCCGACGATCTCGCGTTCGCTGGGCAGTGTCTCCTGCGCCACCGTATCGACCCAATGCAGGAACCGGGTCAGGGCGGCACCGTCGCGGATATGGGCCCGACGCGTCCCCTCGATCTCGACCGGGTTCTTGGCCGCGCGCGGGACAGCGCACGGGTCCATGGCGCGCACGATCCTGGCCCCTGCCCCTTCCAG
Source organism: Brevundimonas sp. (assembly GCF_044239655.1). GTDB lineage: Bacteria > Pseudomonadota > Alphaproteobacteria > Caulobacterales > Caulobacteraceae > Brevundimonas. The sequence goes on along the minus strand of NZ_JBIIAY010000179.1, from coordinate 3,344 downwards.
CCGGTCGAAATACCAGGCCGAGGACTGGGCCGGATCGATCAGCACGGTCTTGCCTGCCAGCGCGTCCAGCGCCGCATCCAGAGCCTCGCTTGGCTTCAAGGTAACGGCGTCCCCCAGCCAGCCGGGCAGCTCATTGGTCACCTTGGCGGGATCCACGAACAGATCTGCGGTTCCATCGGCGTTCAGGATGGCCTGACCCATGGGCAGGGGCGAGCGGATCACGTCGCCGCCCCTCACATTGAATAGCCAGGCGATCGACGGCGCCGCGGTCAGGACCGCCGCGTCCGCCCCGGCCTCGGCCACGACGCGTCCGATGCGTTCGCGCTTGGAGGCATGGCTCTCGCCGGAATATCGATCCTCGTGCGGCACGATGGGGGCCTGGGGCTGGGCGGGGCGGGCCTCGGCCCAGGCGGCGTCCAGTGGATTCACATCGACCGGCTTCAGCGCCGCGCCGGCCTTCGCGACCGCGCGCTCCAGGGTCTCCAGCGCATCCGGGCTATGCAGCCGGGCGTCGTAACCGATCACCGCCCCCTTGGGCACCCGCTCCAGATAGGCCGGCACCCCGCCCTCGACGAGGTCGAAGATCTCGAACTGAGCCGCATCCACCTGAGCCCGCACCTGAACGGTATAGCGACCGTCCGCGAACACCGCCGCGCGATCCGTCATCACCACGGCGGCCCCCGCCGATCCGGTGAAACCGGTCAGCCAGGCCAGGCGATCGTTGGCCTCGGGCAGATATTCATTCTGATGCTCGTCCTCATGCGGGACCAGCAGGCCGTCCAGCCCCTGCTCCGCCAGGCGCGCACGCACGAGCGGAAGATGGCGGGCCCCAAAGGACGGATCGGTGGTTTCGTCGAAGGTCTGGCGCATGGCCCAGACCTAAGCCAGCCACCGCCTCGGCTCAAGGCGTTCCGGGTTTCCGGGAGTCTTCCATCTTGGCCCCCAGCGCCTGCATCTCGGCGCCCCAGGCCGTCATCTCGGCCCCCAGCTGGATCATCTCGCGCCCACAGCGTTCGGCCTCGACCTTGAAGCCCTCATCGATGTCGGAGAGGATGAATTGCTTCAGCTCTTCCAGCCAGTCGACCGTCGGAGCTCGTCCGTTCAGGCGGCCGGAATAGTACATCAGGGCACCGACGGCCCCCGACTGAAGCTCCGCATCCTCGGGATCGAGACCGGCGACGGCGGCAAAGACAGCCAGGCATTGCAGGTCCGCCCGGTTCTCTGGCCGCCGCGCCTCGGCGGTCTCGGCCCGGGCCTGGGTCGTCATGCCCGCGAGCACGAGGGCCCCGACCGCAGCCGCCATCAACTTCACCGGCTTCATCGACCAAGCTCCTGATCCAGACCCGACCGCGTCGTCGCGGCCTTCTCCTCCGAACATCCCGATGTCAGGTGGTCCAGAAGGGTTTACGCTTGTCCAGAAAGGCCCGGACGCCTTCCTGGCCCTCGGCGGACACACGGGCACGGGCGATCCGTTTAGCGGTGTCCTCCATCAGGCCGGTGTCCAGCCGATGCCCCGCCACATGGTGGACCAGCCGCTTGGCGTCGCCCATGGCACCCGGCGCGCTGCCGTTCAGGCTGTCGGTCAGCATGGTCACGAAGCTGTCGATCGCGGCCGCGTCGGGCAGCACCATGTCGATCAGCCCCAGATGCGCCGCATAGCCGGCGTCGAAGGTATTTCCGGTCAGGAACAGCGCCCGCGCCCGTCGCGCCCCCACCGCCTCGACCACATAGGGGGCGATAGTCGCGGGGATCAGACCCAGCTTGACCTCTGAGAAGGCGAACCTGGCCCCCTCGACCGCCACCGCCATATCGCAGGCGCAGACCATCCCGGCCCCGCCGCCCATGGCCGCACCCTCGACGATCGCAACGGTCAGGGCCGGCACGTCGTGCAGGGCCTTCAGCATCCGGGCCAGGCCCATGGCGTCGTCGCGATTGTCGCTCTCGGACCAGTCGGCGGCGTCACGCATCCACGACAGATCGGCCCCGGCGCTGAACGTGCCCCCTGCCCCGCGCAGGAAGACGACCCGCACATGGTCCGCCCCATGCAGGGTTTCGAACGCCTCGTGCAGGGCCGCGATGGTGGCGGCGTCGAAGGCATTCTTCTTCTGCGGCCGGTTGATGGTGACGAACACCACGCCGTCGCTTGTCGATTCGATCTGGACCAGGTCGTCGTTGGCGTCCGGCGCGGCACCCGGCACCAAAGGCTGGGCGATGCTGTTGACGACGGCCGCCTCGGCGTCGGTGATGTCCAGCGCGTTCAGATCGGCTTCGGACGGGGTATCGGTCATGGTGGAACTCCTGGTTCGCGACACGGATAGTCCCCGCGCCGCGCCGTTGCTAGAGACGGCGCGCACAGGAGAACGCGCGATGAGCCTGACCGGCGCCTACGACCCCGCAAACATCTTCGCCCGAATCCTCAAGGGCGAGATCCCGTCGGTGAAAGTCTGGGAGGACGACGATGTCCTGGCCTTCATGGATGTCTTCCCCCAGTCCGAGGGTCATGTGCTGGTGATCTCCAAGACGTCACAGGCGCGCAACCTGCTGGAGGTCGAGCCCGAGGTGCTGGCGACACTGACCGCCGCGACCCAACGGACGGCCCGCGCCGTGGTCAGGGCCCTGTCGCCCGAGGGCTTCAGCATCATGCAGTTCAACGGCGAGGCCGGTGGCCAGACCGTCTTCCACCTGCATTTCCACATCATCCCACGCTGGGCCGATCGCCCGCTCAAGGGCCACGGCCACGCCCCCATGGCCGAGGCCTCGACGCTCCGGCCGCTGGCCGACCGGATCGCCGCCGCCCTCGACTAGAGCGGCCCCCTGAAGATGAACCAGGCCCCGCCGATGATCAGGGCAAACCCCACGGCGTGGTTCAGCGTCAGCTTCTCGCCCAGGAAGGTCACCGAGAAGACCGCGAACACGATCAGGGTGATCACCTCCTGCATCGTCTTCAGCTCGGCCGTCGAATAGACCTGATGGCCGATCCGGTTGGCCGGCACGGCCAGGCAGTATTCAAACAGGGCGATGCCCCAGCTGACGATCACGACGATCCACAGCGGCCTGGACCCGAATTTCAGGTGCCCGTACCAGGCCGCCGTCATGAAGACGTTCGATGCTACCAGCATCAGGATCGGCGCGAGATAGGGGAAGGACAGCTTCATGCGCGCCAATCTGCTTGCCCGCGAGAGATTCCGCCAGCATAAGGCCGCGATCCGACGCCCCAGGCGGGCGACCGTGGGCCGGCTTAGCTCAGTTGGTAGAGCGCCAGTTTTGTAAACTGGATGTCGCGGGTTCGATTCCTGCAGCCGGCACCAGGCCCCGTTTTCAGCCGCATTAAGCAGAGCCCAGAA
>NZ_JBIIAY010000071.1:0-15730 GCF_044239655.1 Brevundimonas sp. | reverse complement strand
AGGTCCTCGACGTCCTGGTCCAGCGGCGGCGGGACACAGAGGCTGCTTTAAAGCTGCTCAAGCGGCTCCTTCACAACCAGCCGGTGGAGCCGCAGACGATCACAACGGACGGGCTCGCATCCTATGGCGCGGCCCTGGATCAGCTGAATCTGAAGCATCTGCATCGGCCAGGTCGGCTCCGCGAGAATAACCGCGTTGAGAACTCCCACCTTCCGATCCGACGACGAGAGCGGCAGCAGCAGCGGTTCAAATCACAGGCCTCAGCCCAGAGATTCCTCACCACCCACGCAGCGATCTACAACACCTTCAACATCCAGCGCCATTTGATCAGCAGACCGACCCTTCGCCGCTGGTGCTGTCAGTCTAACGCTAAACTGTCTCCACTGAAGGCGGCTAAGCCGGTGATGGGGATGATATTTCGTGAAGCCAATTTCGTTCAAGCGCCACCGATTTCCGGCTGATGTGATCCGCCAGGCGGTCTGGCTGTACTTCCGCTTTAGCCTCAGCTTCAGGGACGTAGAAAGCTGATGGCGGCCCGCGGTGTGGACGTCAGCTATGAGACTATCCGGTGCTGGACGATCAAGTTTGGACCGCTGATCGCGAGGCGGCTGAAGCGCCGCCGGCCAGCTCCATCGCCCCGTTGGCATCTGGATGAGATGGTCTGTTCAATCGGCGGAAAGCGTATGTACCTATGGCGAGCGGTCGATGACGAAGGCGAGGTCCTCGACGTCCTGGTCCAGCGCCGGCGGGACACGGAAGCCGCGTTGAGGCTGCTCAGGCGTCTCCTTCACAATCAGCCGGTCGAGCCGCAGGCGATAACGACCGACGGCCTCGCGTCATATGGCGCGGCCCTCGATGTGCTGGATCTCAGGCGTTTGCACCGACCCGGTCGTCTTCGGGAGAACAATCGGGCGGAAAATGCCCACCTTCCGATCCGACGACGAGAACGGCAGCAGCAGCTGTTCAAATCCCAAGCCTCAACTCAGAGATTCCTCACCACCCACGCAGCGATTTACAACACCTTCAACATCCAACGCCATCTGATCAGCAGGCAGATCCTTCGCCGCTTCCGCGCCGAAGCGGCGACCGCTTGGGCGGCGTCGGTTGCCTGAACTGAGACGGGGAGGGCGCTTTTCGACTTAGCCCGGTTAACCTGTCAGCGCCCTTGGGCCGACCCCTGCGCTGTCCTTTGACTGATCGCCAATCTGCTCATTGGCGTAGCTGAAGACGAATTTCTTTCATTCGTCCGCCTCCAGGGGCCAGAACATGGCTGTCCTCCGCACCGGATGCTTGGGAGAAGCCGCATTTCAGACATGTTCGTGCCCTGTGACCCAGATGCCCGGTTGCGGCCCGCTCGCGTCGGACATGGCCAGGTGCTGCTCCTCCCGCGGGCCTGTCCTGAGCAGTGGGGCGAGGCGTGACAGTCATGCGATTCTCAACGACCGGCCTGTATTCGCCATTTCGGACGCCCGTGTTCCGGCGCATCTGGCTCGCCAGTCTGTTCACCAATTTCGGTATCCTGATCCAGGGCGTCGGCGCAGCGTGGACGATGAGCCGGTTGACGCCGGACGCCTCCATGACGGCCATGGTCCAGACGGCGCTGATGTTGCCGATGATGCTGTTTGCTCTGCCTGGCGGGGCTATCTCGGACATGTTCGACCGGCGACTGGTGTGCATTCTGGCTCTGCTGCTGGCGTTCGGCGGAGCGGTGACCCTGTCGGGCCTGTCGCTCGCCGGGCTGCTGACGCCGTGGATACTGCTGGGGTTCTGCTTCATCGTCGGGACGAGCATGGCGCTGTTCAGCCCGGCCTGGCAGTCCTCCGTCGCCGAACAGGTGCCGGCCGAGACCCTGCCGTCCGCGATCGCGCTAAACGGCATCAGCTACAATGTGGCGCGCAGCTTTGGCCCGGCGCTGGGCGGGGTGATCGTGGCGGCCTTCGGGGCGGTCGGGGCCTTCGTCGCCAACGCCGTGGCCTATGTGCCGCTGCTGATCGTGCTGTTCCTGTGGAAACGGCGTCAGGAGCCCGCGCGCCTGGCACCCGAGACCTTCTGGCGCGCCATGATGTCGGGCCTGCGCTTCATCCGCTATTCGCCGTCGCATCGGCTGTTCATCCTGAGGACGGCGGTGTTCGGCCTGATCGGCGGCGTGGCTCCCGCCCTTACGCCGCTGATCGCCAGGGATCTGCTGGACGGAGGCGCTGCGGTTTACGGCCTGTTGCTGGGCGCTTTCGGCCTGGGGGCGGTGGCCGGAGCTGTGATCCTGCCATGGATACAGGCGAGGATGTCGACCGAGACGGCCAGTCGCGTGTCCGCGTTCGCAATGGCGGCATCGCTTCTGCCGGTGGGCCTGAGCCGGAACGAGGCGTTGAGCATCCTGGGCATGCTGGTCGCCGGCCTGGCCTGGACCAGCGTGCTCACCCTCTACAGCATCTCCATCCAGGTTTCGGCACCGCGCTGGGTGGCCGGGCGGGCCTTGGCCATCTATCAGGCCACGATCACCGGCGGGGTCGCGATCGGTGCCGTCGGATGGGGGCAGCTGGTCAATCAGATCGGGGTTCAAGGTGCGCTGATCACCGCCGCCGGCCTGATGGCGGCGTCGATCGGCCTTGGGTTCGTGCTTCGCCTGCCCGATCTGGGGCATGCGCCGACGTTGACACCGCTCAACCGGGCCGATCCGGAGATCGTTCTGGACGTGACCCTGCGCAGCGGCCCGATCGTCATCGAGATCGACTATATGACGCCAGAGGCCAATGCCCGGGCCTTCTATGAGGCCTTGCAGAAGGTCCGGCGATTCCGCCAGGGCATGGGTGCCTATGGGTGGTCGATCGCGCGCGACATCTCCGATGCGACGCGCTGGACCGAGCGGTTCCACAGCCCGACCTGGAACGACTATCTGCACTTGAGCCAGCGCGCGACGGGGCCGGGGCGCGAGGTCCTGGACGACATGCGAGCCCTGCTCGATCCCGCACACCCTCCGCGCGTAAGACGCATGCTGGAGCGCCCGGCGGGATCCGTCCGCTCCAGTAGCGACGTGCCCGACATGGGCGTCGATCTGATCCCGCCCATGGGGCCGGGCGGGGGCGGTTAGCCTTGTCCATCCCGGAGGAAGGCGGCCAGTTCGGTCGCCAGTTCGGTGACGCCGAGGTCGCACAGGGTCGGCGACCAGTCCGCGAACTCGGCATGGACGCAGAACTGCTCGATGCGGAAGGTCATCAGGTGCGCCTTTAGACGCCGTTTCGGGCCGTCGCCGTCGGGCGGGAAGTCAAAGGCCGGGGACACCCGACCGACATCGTCGAACAGGGCGTCGCGCTGGCGGGTGATCTCGGCCAGGAAGTCGGGGTTGTAGCCGACCACCACATTGAACAGCGAGACCGAGGCGCGGCGGTCGGCGAACACCTTCATATAGCGCCGGAGCCACCGCGACAGGCTGTCGATGTCGGGCTTGGGGCCGAGGCCCGCCAGCCGGTGGAACAGCCGGCGATGGCTCAGCATGTCCTCGATCAGCAGGTCTCGCACCAGGGCGTCCTTGCCCTCGTAGTGGAGGTAGAAGGTGGCGCGGGCGACGCCGGAGCGCAGGGCGATCTCGTCGATCGTCGCCTCCAGATAGGGCTTCTCCGCGAACAGGGCACGGGCGCCGGCGCGCAGCCGGTCCCGCGTCATCGCTCGTTGGGCCTGACGAAGAGAGGACGGACGGACAGAGGTGTCGGGGGTGATCAAGTCGGTGTTCCGGCCGGATGCGCGGACATCGCGGACCCGATATGCCTGCACTGCCATACATTCGCTAGACTGTCAGTCTTGTGAATGTGGATGCGGAGGGGCACGGTCGCGTTCGGAGACGACGATGACCGACGCCGACAAACTACGACTTGAGGCCTGGCTGGACGCGAACGCGCCTTCGGTCGGGAGCGGGCCGGTCAGTGCGCGGGTGCTGAGCGGCGGTGCCAGCAATCTGGTCATGGCGATACGGCGCGATGGGCCGGAGGTGGTGCTGCGTCGTCCGCCGGAGAGGCCTCGCCCCGACAGCGAGAAGATCATCAGTCGTGAGGCGCGGGTGCTGGCGGCGCTGGCCGGGACGGATGTGCCGCATCCTCGCTTCATCGCCTGTTGCGAGGACCCGGCGGTGATCGGGGTGCGGTTCTATCTGATGGCGCTGGTGGACGGCTGGCTGGGGCACAACGACACTGTGCCTGCACCGTTCGACAGACCCGGCAAGGACCGGCGTGACATCGGCTTCGCCCTTGTCGACGGCATCGCCAGGCTGGCCAACGTGGACTACCGGACCGTGGGGCTGAGGGGGTTCGGCAAGCCGGAGGGGTTTCTGGAGCGACAGGTCGAGCGGTGGCGAAGTCAACTGGCTTCCTATGCCGAGACCGAGAACTATCCGGGGCGCGAGATTCCGGGGCTCAGCTATGCAGCCGACTGGCTGGCGGCCAATACGCCCGAGGCTTCGCCGGCGGGGATTATCCACGGCGACTACAGCTTCGCCAACTGTCTGTTCGAGCGGACGGTGCCGGCACGGGTGGCGGCGATGATCGACTGGGAACTGGCCACGGTCGGCGATCCGCTGCTGGACCTGGGCTGGGTCTGCTATGGCTTCAGGGGGCGCGATGATCCCGATCCCGCAGGGTATTTCGACGCGACCGACTTCCCGTACCGCGAGGAGCTGGCCGAGTATTACGCCGAGCGGACGGGGCGGCCGGTCGAGCACCTGACCTACTATATGGTGCTGGCCCAATATAAGCTGGCGGTGATCATGGAGCGCCACTACGCGCGCTTCCTCAGCGGGCGTCAGGCCCATGCCGCCGATTCCGAGAAATTCGTGCTGCGACTGGCCGCCAAGGCCGGGGCAATGGCGCGCGCGCAAGGGTAGGGACAGACCATGGTCGATTTCAGCATAGAGCCCGAGTTCGAAAAACAGCTCGAATGGGTCCGCGCCTTCGTCCGTGAGGAAGTCGAGGCGATGGACCTGGTGTTCGACGCCATGACGGCCCCTTATGACCGGTCGAATGCGGCGGCGAGGGCGGCGCTGGCACCCTTGCAGGCCGAGGTGAAGGCGCGGGGGCTGTGGGCAGCGCATCTGCCAAAGCATGACGGCGGGGCGGGGATCGGCCAGGTCAATCTGCTGTACCTGAACGAGATCCTGGGGCGGACCGACTGGGGGCCGGTGGTGTTCGGATGTCAGGGGCCGGACAGCGGCAACTCCGAGATCCTGGCCGCCTTCGGCACCGACGAGCAGAAGGGGCGGTACCTGGAGCCCCTGGTCGCGGGGGACGTCTATTCCTGCTTCTCCATGACCGAGCCGACCGGTGGGGCGGACCCGACGCGGCTGAAGACGCGGGCGGTGCGGGACGGGGACGGCTGGATCATCACCGGGGACAAATGGTATGCCAGCCATGCCCAGTTCGCCGACTTCATCATCGTGGCGGCAGTCACAGACCCCGATGCCGAGCCGCACCAGAGGAACACCCTGTTCATCGTGCCGAAGGGGACGCCGGGGCTGGAGATCGTGCGGGAGATCGGCTTCTTCGGGGAGCCAGAAGGCGAGGGCGGGCATCCCTATATCCGTTTCGACGGCTTGAGGCTGCTGGACAGTGCGCGGCTGGGCGAGGTCGGGGCCGGTTTCGCGGTGGCCCAGGCGCGGCTGGGCGGGGGACGTATCCACCACGCCATGCGGGCGATCGGGGTCTGCCAGAAGATGATCGACATGATGACCGAGCGATCGGTCAGCCGTGAGGTCGCGGGCGGGCGGCTGATCGACAAGCAGAGCGTCCAGAACGACCTGGCCTCCAGCGCCATCGCCTTGAGGCAGTTCCGGCTACAGGTGCTGCATGCGGCCTGGATGTTCGATGCCGGGCTGGGCCACGGGCGCGAGGGGCGGCTGGCCGTGGCGATGGTCAAGGTGGCGACGGCGGACATCACAAAGGACATCGTCTGGAAGGCGATGCACATGCACGGTGCCCTGGGGACCTCCAACGAGATGGCGTTCGGCAAGTATCTGGGGCTGACGGCCATGTTCGGAATCGCGGATGGGCCGACGGAGGTGCATCTGTCATCGGTGGCCAAAGCCTTGACGCGGGGGGTGGAGCCCCACCTGGGCTTCTTCCCCAGCGAGCACCTGCCGACGCGGCGGATCGCGGCGCGGGCCAGGCTGGCCAAATATACTGGGGCGGCGGCATGAGCTTCGACCTGAGCGGCAAAGTGGTCCTGATCACCGGCGGGACGCGGGGGCTGGGTGCGGCGATGGCGCGAGGTTTCGCGGCGGCGGGGGCGCACCTGATCGTGTCCAGCCGCAAGGCCGAGGCCTGCGAGGCGATGGCCGCCGAGATCCGGGCGACGGGTCGGCGGGCGGTCGGCATACCCTGCAACGTCGGGAAGTGGGACGAGGTCGATGCCTTGGCCGAGGTCGCCTGGGCTGCGTTCGGGCGGGTCGATGTCCTGGTCAACAATGCAGGGATGTCGCCGGTGGCACCGTCCAGTGTCGAGACGTCCGAGGCCCTGTTCGACAAGGTCGTGGCGGTGAACTTCAAGGGGCCGTTCCGGCTGACCGGGCTGATCGGCCGGAGGATGGCCGACGAGGCAGGGGGCAGCATCATCAACGTCTCCTCGATCGGGGCGCTGAAACCCTCGCCGTGGATCGCGCCCTATGCCGGGGCCAAGGCGGCGCTGAACGCCATGTCGATCGCCCTGGCGCAGGAGTTCGCACCGAAGGTCCGGATCAACGTCATCTCGCCGGGCGGCTTCCTGACCGACATCGCCGGGGAATGGGCGACGCAGGACGAGGCGGAGAAGGCGACGGCGCTGAACCGCTGGGGCCGGCCGGACGAGATCGTCGGCACGGCGCTGTATCTGGCATCGGACGCTTCCAGCTACACGACGGGGGCCAATATCCGCGTTGACGGCGGCTCCTTCTGGGACCGAAAGAGCGAGGGAAAACAATGAGTGCGGAGGGAAAGGTCGCCCTGATCACGGGCGCGGCGGGCGGCATCGGCCTGGCCATCGCCCAGCGCTATGCCCGGGACGGGCTGCGCGTCGTCCTGACGGACCTGCCCGGCGGCAATGGCGAGGCGGAGGCGAACGCCATCCGTGACGGCGGCGGTTGGGCCCGGTTCGAGGGGCTGGATACGACCTCGGAGACGGCGGTAGAGGCCCTGTTCGATTCGGTCGAGGCTGAGGTGGGCCCGGTCGAGGTCGTCGTCTGTTCCGCAGGAATCGCGACCGGCGGCGTGCCGTTTCAGGAGATGGCGCTGGAGGTCTTCACCAGGGTTCTGAACGTTAATCTGGTCGGCCCCTTCATCGTCGGCAAGGCGGCGGCGAACCGGATGATCGCGAGCGGGACCAGGGGGTCGATCATCCACATCTCGTCGGTGGGATCGGTGCTGGGGGTCGAGACCTCGCCCGCCTATTGCACCTCCAAGGGCGGCCTGGGGATGCTGACCAAGGTGATGGCGCTGGCCATGGCGAAGCACGGCATCCGGGTCAATGCGATCGGTCCCGGACCCACCTTGTCGCCGATGACGCAGGCGTCACTGAACGACGACGCGGTGGAGATGATGCTGTCGAGGACGCCGATGGGCCGGTTCGCGGAGGGCGACGAGATCGCCGGGGTCGCGGCGTTTCTGGCCGGGCCGGATTCGTCCTACATCACCGGCCAGACGCTCTATGCGGACGGCGGGCGACTGGCGCTGAACTATGTCGTGACCCACCGGAAAGCGGGTTGACCGGAGGAGTTCGGACTAAAAAAACAGAGTCCGAAGAGTCCGAAGAGTCCGAAGAGTCCGAAGAGTCCGAAGAGTCCGAAGAGTCCGGAACACCCCTTGGCTCCTTTGTATCGATCCAGAATGTCAAAGACCTGAGCCAGCCATCATACCATGCCCGTAAGGTAGGCCAGGCCGGACGGGGTGTTTTTTCCCAAGTCGTGGAAGATCAAGGTCTTGGTCTGCCGCTGGGTCGCGATGTTTGCGAACATCGACCCGTTGGACAAGCCGACTATTCCTCCGGCACGGCGGCCAGGATCATCCCGAGCAGGTCGGGCAGGACCGCCTCGATCGCTGCGCGGCGTTCGGGTGGCAGGTCGGCGATGGCCCAGTATTCGGGCGGGGCCTGGTTCTCGATGATGTCGGTCATCTTGCGATTGCCCTCGGGGGTCAGGGCGACGATGGCGGCGCGGCGGTCGGCCGGGTTGATCCGGCGTGTGACCAAGCCGAGCGCCTCCAGTCGGGCGATCGGCTTGGTCAGGCCGGGCAGGGTGACCCAGTGGGCATTCTGAAGCCGGCTGGGGGACGCCTCGAACGGCGGGCCGATCCGCTTCAGGGCGCCGAGGATCGCGACCTCGGCGTGGGTCAGGCCGTTGGCGGCGGCGACCCGATCGACCGAGGCCTGGACCAGCTGGCCGAGTTGCAGAAGCTGCCAGCGGACGGTCGCGGCGAATGGATCGAGCTGGGGCCAGACCTCCAGGCCGCCGGTCAGCGATTCCCGCTGTCGCTCGTGGTCGGTGGCGTTCGATCCGGCTGACGTGGTCATCTGGCCTCCCTGCCCATGGTGCGCTGCACGATCAGGCCGGTTGCGGTGCCGCGATCGCAGCCACGATGACCTCCCTCAGTCCCCATTCCCCGCCTCCCGTACGCCTTCGGAAAATACTACACTGGTTTAGTAATCGCAGCCGGATATGTCGAGATGTTGGACCAGTTGATACGGATCGCCAAGGACGCCGGGGAGGTGATCCTGGAAATCTACGCCCGGCCGGACGTCGGCGCGGTGCAGAAGGGGGACGGCTCGCCCGTCACCCTGGCCGACGAGGCGGCCGAGGCGGTCATCCTGAAAGCCCTGGCCGAACAGTTCCCCGATATCCCCGTCATTGCCGAGGAGGCCGTGGCGGCGGGCGACATCCCCGACGTGGGCGCGCGCTTCTTCCTGGTCGATCCGCTGGACGGGACCAAGGAGTTCATCTCGAAGAACGGCGAGTTCACCGTCAACATCGCCCTGGTCGAGGACGGCCGGCCGGTGGTCGGGGTCGTCTATGCCCCGGCGCTGGGCCTGATGTACGCAGGGGATGCGTCGGGCGCGCGGACCAGCCGCTGCGCCGAGCGCGTCTTTGCCGACTGGTCGCCCATGAAGGCCAATCCGGCACCGGCCAAGGGCCTGAAGGTCGTGGCCAGCCGCAGCCATATGGGATCGGAGACCAGCGAATACCTGGAGCGGTTCGAGGTCGCCGAACTGGTCTCGGCGGGGTCGTCGCTGAAGCTGTGCAAGGTAGCGTGCGGGGAGGCGGATCTGTATCCGCGCCTGGGCCGGACCATGGCCTGGGATATCGCAGCGGGTGACGCGGTGCTGCGCGCCTCGGGCGGTCAGGTGCGGGGCGTGAAGGGTGAACCCTTCACCTATCACCTGTCGCGGGTGCCGGGCGACACGGCCTTTGCCAATCCCTGGTTCGTGGCCTCGGGCGCGTTCGACATCACCGCCCTGGAAAGGGCCCCGGCATGAGCGCGGCAGCGTTGAAGTCCTCGCCTGCGCCGCTGTCGCGCGAACGGCTGACCCATCTGCAGCAGCTTGAGGCCGAGAGCATCCAGATCATGCGCGAGGTGGTGTCGGAAACCGAACGGCCGGTGATGCTGTATTCGATCGGCAAGGATTCGGCCGTGATGCTGCATCTGGCGGCCAAGGCGTTTTACCCGTCGCCACCACCGTTTCCCCTGCTGCACGTCGACACGACGTGGAAGTTCAGGGCCATGTATGACCTTCGCGAACAGATCGCGCAGAAGCTCGGCATGGAGCTTCTGGTCTACAAGAACCCGGAGGCGGTCGAGCGCGGCATCAATCCGTTCGATCACGGCTCGGCCCTGCATACCGACATGTGGAAGACCGAGGGGCTGAAGCAGGCGTTGGACCTGTACGGCTTCACAGCGGCCTTCGGCGGGGCGCGCCGGGATGAGGAGAAGTCGCGGGCCAAAGAGCGGATCTTCTCGTTCCGGTCGGCGGGCCACCGCTGGGATCCCAAGAACCAGCGGCCCGAGCTCTGGCACAGCTACAATACGCGAACCGCGCCGGGCGAGACGATCCGGGTCTTCCCGATCTCCAACTGGACCGAGCTGGATATCTGGCAATACATCCACCTGGAAAACATCCCGATCGTGCCCCTGTATTTCTCGGACGTGCGGCCGGTGGTCGAGCGCGACGGGACGCTGATTATGGTCGACGACGACCGGATGCCTCTGCTCCCCGGCGAAGTCCCGCAGATGCGGTCGGTGCGGTTCCGGACCCTGGGCTGCTATCCCCTGACGGGGGCCGTCGAGAGCACGGCGGCGACCCTGCCGGCCATCATCCAGGAAATGCTCCTGACCACGACCTCGGAGCGTCAGGGCCGGATGATCGACCACGATCAGGCGGCCTCGATGGAGAAGAAGAAACAGGAAGGCTATTTCTGATGGCGCACCAATCCGAACTGATCGCCTCGGACATCGAGGCCTATCTGGAAGCCCACCAGAACAAATCCCTGCTCCGGTTCATCACCTGCGGCTCGGTGGACGACGGCAAGTCGACCCTGATCGGGCGGCTGCTGTACGACTCCAAGATGGTCTTCGAGGACCAGATGGCCCAGCTGGAGGCCGACTCACGCCGCATCGGCACGCAAGGGGGCGAGATCGATTTTGCCCTGCTTGTCGATGGACTGGCGGCCGAGCGCGAGCAGGGCATCACCATCGACGTGGCCTATCGGTTCTTCTCGACCGAGACGCGGAAATTCATAGTCGCCGACACGCCCGGGCATGAGCAGTACACCCGCAACATGGTCACGGGCGCCTCGACGGCGGACGCGGCGGTGATCCTGATCGACGCGCGCAAGGGCGTTCTGACCCAGACGCGGCGGCATTCCTATCTAGTAAGTCTGCTGGGCATCCGGAACGTGGTGCTGGCGGTCAACAAGATGGACCTGATCGGTTGGGACCACGCGGCGTTCGACGTGATCGTGGCCGACTATCGCGCGTTCGCCGCCAGTGTCGGTCTGACCAACGTTACGGCGATCCCGATTTCGGGGCTCAAGGGCGACAATATCGCGAGCCGCAGCGACGCCACAGCCTGGCACGACGGCCCGACGCTCGTGGAATGGCTGGAAGGCGTCGATGTCGGTCAGGACAGCCGCGCTCGGCCGTTCCGCATGCCGGTGCAGTGGGTCAATCGGCCCAGTCTGGATTTCCGGGGTTTCTCGGGCCTGATCGCCTCGGGGACCGTGAAGCCTGGCGACCGGGTCAAGGTGCTGCCGTCGGGCCGCGAGAGCACCGTAGCGCGGATCGTCGTCATGCTGGGCGACTTGGACAAGGCCGTCGTCGGCCAGTCGGTGACCCTGACCCTGACCGACGAGGTCGATGTGTCGCGCGGCGACGTGCTGGTGGCGGCCGACGCTCCTTGCGAGGTCGCCGACCAGTTCGAGACGGCCCTGGTGTGGATGGACGATGAGCCTATGCCGCCGGGCCGACCCTATCTGCTCAAGATCGGGGCGCGGACCGTCACGGCCCAGGTCACCGAGATCAAGCACAAGGTCAACGTCAACACGATGGAGAAGCTGGCCGCCAAGCGGCTGGAGCTCAACGAGATCGCGGTGGCCAATATCTCGCTGGACCGGGCCATCCCGTTCGAGCCCTACGGCGACAACCGCGATCTGGGCGGGTTCATCCTGATCGACAAGATTTCCAACCGGACGGTGGGGGCGGGACTGATCAATCACCATCTGCGCCGGGCCGACAACATCCACTGGCAGGCTCTGGACGTGGACAAGGCGGCGCGGGCGGCGATCAAGGGCCAAAAGGGCCGGGTGATCTGGCTGACCGGCCTGTCGGGCGCCGGCAAATCGACCATCGCCAACATGGTCGACAGGAAGCTGCACGTCATGGGGCGGCACACCTATCTGCTGGACGGCGACAATGTGCGCCACGGGCTGAACCGCGACCTGGGCTTTACCGAGGAGGATCGCGTCGAGAACATCCGCCGGGTCGCCGAGGTGGCCAGGCTGATGGCCGATGCGGGGCTGATCGTGATCACGGCCTTTATCTCTCCGTTCCGAGCCGAGCGGCGGATGGCGCGCGATCTGATGGAGGCGGGCGAGTTCATCGAGGTGTTCGTCGACACCCCCCTTTCGGTCGCAGAGCAGCGCGATGTGAAGGGCCTGTATCAAAAGGCGCGGGCCGGTCAGCTGAAGAACTTCACCGGGGTCGACAGCCCCTATGAGGCACCGGAAGCCGCGGAGATCCACATCAACACAACTGCGATGTCTGCGACCGACGCGGCCGAGGCGATCGTCAGCTGGCTTCTGGGCGAATAGGAGGAGCGATCATGACCCAGGGATCGCTGCTGAACGGACCGGATCAACTGGCCATCGAGCGGGACGCGGTGCGCCTGTTCGAGAACCCGGCAGTGCAGGCGGCGATGGAGGCGAAGCGGGCGACGTTCGAGGCGCATGACCTGGCCCAGGTCCCGGCGGGGTGGGCGACGATCTCGCTGAACCTGGAGGAGATGGTGTTCAGCGCCGTGGTCTCGGTCGTGGGCATGGACGTGTCACGGACCATGCCGTTCTGGACCCTGAACTTGCCGCATGATCGCGACGGCTTCCGCGTACCGGGGACGCGGCACGGGGTGGACAACCCCGACAATGTCTATCGCGTCATCGCGGTGGACGACGTGAACAACTTTCGCATCGACGGCCGGGTCAACGAACGGCCCGGGGCGGATGTCAGCTTCACCCTGTTCAACCACTATCCGGGCTCGGGGGCCGACAGCCAGTCGCAGGGGGTGTTGGTGCTGGCGGACCTGGAAAAGGACGCCGAGGGCCGGTTCAGCTTCACCGTCGGGCCCGAGACGGCGGGCGCGCGGACGAACCATATCCAGACGACCCCGGGCCAGGCGCGGCTGATCTTCGTGCGGGACTCGCTCCAGGACTGGGCGGTGGAGACGCCGGTGTCGCTGTCGGTGACGCGGACAGCCGGACCGGGCGCAGAACCTCCGTCGAAGGCCGAGCAGGTCGCGGCGGCGGTCGAGGCCATCGGAGTGTCGATCGACTACTGGCTGAGGCTGATGCCGCAGTGGTTCGGGACGCCGTTCAATGAAATCGCCAAGGGTCGTGCCAAGAACTTTTCCTACACCCAGCAGGCGACCAGCGAGGCGCGGTTCAGGTTGAACCCTGACGAGGCGCTGGTGGTCACGGTCGATCCCTCGGCGGCGCGTTATCTGGGCATTCAGCTGGCCGACGTCTGGGGCGCGTCGATCGGCTATTCGGCGCATACGTCGAGCCTGAACCAGCATCAGGCGCACCGGTCGGCGGACGGGACGATCACCTATGTGGTGTCGCTTAAGGATCCGGGCGTCTGGAACTGGCTGGATCCGGCAGGGCTGGAGCAGGGGACGATGCTGCACCGCTGGCAGGGGATGCCGGACGGCTTCGATTCCGAAAAGTCCGTGCGCGGGTCGCAGGTGGTGAAGCTGGCGGATCTGGACCGCGCCCTGCCCGCCGACATGCGCCGGGTGACGCGCGATCAGCGCCGTGAACAGATCGCGCAACGGGCTGCCGGCCTTGCGCGCCGTTTCGACTGAACGGGAGGGTACCATGTCCACAGAGGTGACGTTCGATCCATTCTCCGAAGAGGCCCTGACCGACCCGGGCAAGGTCTACGGCGACCTGCGCGCGGCCTGTCCCTTCCATCACCACCCGGCCGGAGGCGGCCAGCCCGAGTTCTATGTCCTGAGTGATCACGCCGAGATCAAGGACGACATCCTGAAGGGCAATCCGGTCTGGTCCTTCCGGTTCGGCAACGCGGCCAAGGATTCGATCAGCGATGTCGGGTTCAAGACCGACGGCGCATTTCACGCGGCGTTCCGGATGGTGGTCCAGCGCGGCCTGACCCCGGCGGCGGTTCGGGACTATCGTCCGGTGATCGAGGCGATCGTGGACGAGCGGATCGACGCCATGCTGGCCCTGCCCGAGGGACAGTGCGACTTCTACGACCTGTTCGCCCTGCCGCTGCCAGCGCGGATGATGTGCCGGATGCTGGGCGCGCCCGAGGCGGACTATCTGGACTACAAGCGCTGGAGCGACACCCTGCAGTTCCTGACCTTCGGCGATCCGGAGCCCGGATCGTACGAGACGGTGCTGAAGGAAATCTATCCGCACTTCAGCGCCCTGATCGACCAGCGGAGGGCGATGCTGGCGGAGGCCGGGATCGAGGAGCCTGACCTGTCGCACCTGGGGACGGTGCTGCCCGACGACTTCATGTCGCGCGCTCTGGTCTCGACCGTCGAGGGGCGCCGGCTGACCCAGCAGGAGATCCTGAATATCTGCCTGGGCTTCCTGACCGGGGGGCAGGAGACGACCACGAATCTGTTGGGGCATCTCATGCGTCGGCTGCTCGAGGTTCCCGAGCGGTGGGAGCGGCTCAAGGCCGAGCCGGAGTTGATCGACAACGCGGTGGAGGAATCGCTGCGGTTCGATCCGCCGGTGCTGGCGCATTTCCGGACCAGCCTGGAGCCGACGACCATGCACGGGCATGACATCCCGGAGCACGCCAAGCTGATGTTCTCGATCTGCGGCGCCAATCGCGATCCGGCAGTGTTCGACAGTCCGGACGAGTTCCGTATCGACCGGCCTGTGCCCGAGGCACGCCAGCATCTGTCGTTCGGATCGGGCGTTCACCTTTGCCTGGGGGCGCCGGTGGCGCGACTGGAGGCGAAGATCATGCTGGAGAAGCTGATCCAGCGGATGCCGGACATTCGGCTGTTGGGTCTGGGAGAACGGGTCAGGACCTGGCTCTACTGGGGTCATGCCGGTCTCGACGTGGCGTGGAACTGACGCCGTGCTGAAGTCAAAGCTCCTGCCGGCTCAGGACGCCCTGACGCCGCACGCGCGGGCCCTGGCCTTCCCGGAGCACACCACGGCGGGCGCGAAGGCGCTGGCGAGCGGGGTCGAGCCGGGCGCGGCCGTGGTGCTGACGCTCGAGGCGCTCAAGGCGGCCGCGATCGAGCGAGCGGGAGGGCTGACGGACTTCGGCGACGCGCCGCTCGACGAGCCGCTGTCGTTGCTTTGCGCCTCCTTGAACGACGAGCTGGAATTCCACGGCCTGGGCCGGGTTCAGGTGTTCAACCAGCTGGTCGGACTACTGACCACGCGGCTGAGGTTCGAGGATCTGTGGCGCAAACATCCCGAAATCCTTGAGCTTCCGGTCGAGCGGCCGATCGTGATCATCGGTCTGCCCCGCAGCGGGACGACGATCCTGCACCGACTGCTGTCGCGCGACCCGGCCCGGCGGTCATCGCCGTTCTGGGAGCAGGTCATGCCACTGCCGGACGGAGAACCGACCCAGGTCCAGCAGGAGCCCGAGCCACGGCTGATCCGGATGCGCCAGTCACTAGACATGCTCGACACCATCGTGCCGGATCTGAAGCTGATGCACGAGCTGACGGCAGACCAGCCCGACGAGGACTTGAGCCTGCTGATCTTCGCCTTTTCGTCCCTGCAGTTCGAATGGAGCTATCGCGTCCCGAGCTACAGCCGCTGGTACCAGGCGGCGGACCATACCGAGGGCTATCGCTATTTCCGCAAGGTGCTGCAGACGCTGCAATGGCTGCGCGGCGGCGAGCGATGGGTGCTGAAGGCGCCGCAGCATCTGGAGCAGCTCAAGCCCCTGCTGGCCGTGTTCCCGGACGCGATCCTGGTGCAGACGCATCGCGATCCGGTTCCGGCGATCATCTCCCT
>NZ_JBIIAY010000178.1:0-4175 GCF_044239655.1 Brevundimonas sp. | reverse complement strand
GAGCGGCGGTCGCGCCCACTCGATCCTGGCCGATGCCGATACCCTGCTGGCCAGCGAGCTTCCGGACGGGGCGGTGCTGTTCTCGATCCAGGACCTGTTCGGCTATCTGAAGGCCCACCCGACCATGTCGGGCATCCAGCGGGTTCAGGCCGGCATCGCCGCCGACTGTATCGCCCAGAACCGCCCCAACACCCATTTCATCGTCAACGACCTGAACGGCAATATCGAGCGCAGCGTCTTCTGGAAGATCCGGCCGAACGATCTGGCCGATCTCATCGCCTATGCGTCGGGAGCCAATGTCGATCATGGCCGGCTGCGCGCCAAGCTGGACCTCTGCGAGGCCAACGCCACCGCCGTCTATCCGGGTCACGGGACGACCATCATCCTGCTGGGCTGCTTCTGGAGCCACGGCAACACAGCCGACCGCTTCATCACGGCCAAGCGCGCGGGCGCCCGGATCGGCGCCTATATCTATGACATCATCCCGATCTCCCATCCGGAGTTCTGCGATGCGGGTCTGGTCCGCGACTTCTCGCGCTCGGTCAGCGAACTGTGCCGGATCGTGGACTTCATCCTGACCATCTCGGTCAGCACCAAGGACACCCTGCTCGACTTCATGGCCAAGCACAGCGACCGGACCTTCCCGGCCGCGGCCGTGCCCCTGGCCCATTCCCTGACCGCGCGGACGCCGGGCAGCCAATGGCCCGCCAAGCTCAACGCCATCAAGGGCAAGCCCTATGTCGCCTATGTGTCGACGATCGAGGGCCGCAAGAACCACGCCTATGTGGTCAATGCCTGGCGCCAACTGGCCGCCGAGGGCGTCGAAACGCCTCACCTGATCTTCGTCGGCCGCAAGGGCTGGCGGATCGACGGGCTGATGGACCTGCTGGACGGCACCCACAACCTGGACGGCAAGGTCCAGTTCGTCCACGACCTGACGGATTCCGAACTGAACGCCGTCTATGAGCATTGCCAGTTCACGGTCTTCACCAGCTTCGTCGAGGGTTGGGGCCTGCCGGTCGGCGAGAGCCTGATGCACGGCAAGCCCTGCGTGGCGTCGGACACCTCCTCCATCCCCGAGGTCGGCGGCGCCTTCATCGACTATATCGACCCCTTCAACCTGAGGGGCGGGATCGAGGTCTTCCGCAAGATGATCGTCGACGCCGACTATCTGGAGGAGCGTCGCCTCAACATCGAACAGAATTTCGTCCCGCGCTCCTGGGAGGAAGTCACCTCCGACATGCTGTCGCGCATCGACGAGTTCAGCCAGACGCCCGTGACCCCGGTCGGCAGCGTCTCGATCCCCGAGGGCTATCTGTTCCAGCCCCGGACCCTGGTCAGCAGCGGCTTCTCGATCCAGGAGTATATGCACTCGCCCTTCCGCCTGCTGATCGCCGACCAGTTCTACGATCCGGAGAACCACGGCGCCTGGATGAAGGGGCGGTATGGCGAGATCGTCTTCAAGGTCGACCTGCCGCGCGACGAGGAAATCACCGTCTTCGTCCAACTGCATTGCGCGCCCTGGCACGCCGACACCGAGGTCACGGTCACGGTCGGGGGCGGTGATCCCCGGACGGCGTTCAAGGCGCCGGTCGTCTCCTTGGCGGGCGGTCGGATGATCCGGCTGTTCGGCAAGGTCGGGGCCGACGGCCTATGCAGCCTCTCCATCGCCGTCACCGGCGCCTATGAGGTGCCGAACGTCGATGTCCGCGACTTCGTCGTCGGACTGGTCGCCCTGGGCTATACGGGCTCCTCCAATCTGCGGGCTCGCCTGGACCTCAGGGACGCCATTGAGTTCGACATTCCCTGAGAGCGTCGGCGACCTCTCCGGGCCGGGAAGACAAGTCCATGAGTATCCATCACACCCTGACCGAGCGAGACCTCGTCGCGCTTCGGGAGAACCGCATCTTCACCATGCCGGACGGATCCGACCGTCTGGTTCCCGGCCAGATCGTGTCGTTCAACCCCGACGTGGTGCTCGAGAAATACACGGCCATGTTCGCCGGCCTGATCTTCTGCAGCATGGGGGCGTTCAGCTACACTTGGTCGCATTTCAACCCGCTCGACATGGGGCTGAAGTTCGGCCGTTATTGTTCGATCGCGGGCGGGGTCACGGTGTTTCCGGGCAACCATCCCCTGTCGTTCGTGACGACTTCGTCGTGCAGCGGGGACATGGAACTGGCCCCGTTTAAGGCGGCGCTGCAGGACTTCCCCGACGCCGGCTTCACACCCCGCTATCCGGAGCCTGACGAGGCCCGGTTCCAGGCGCCCGTCGTCGGCCATGACGTCTGGATCGGCCAGGACGCCACCCTGGCCCGCGGCATCACCCTTGGGCATGGCTGCGCGGTGGGGACAGGCTCGATCGTGACCAAATCGGTGCCTCCCTATGCAGTGGTGGCGGGCAATCCGGCGCGGATCATCCGGATGCGGTTTCCCGATCCCGTCATCGAGGCCCTGCTGGCCAGCGAATGGTGGCGCTATGCCTTCCCGGACTTCGCCGCCATGCGGTTCGACGATCCGGAACGGTTCCTGGGCGAACTCGGCGAGCGGGTCGCGGCCGGCACGATCAGCCCGTTCGAGGGCGGCATCCGGGCGGCGGATCTGTTCGTCAACCAGCCGACCCTGTCGCGCAAGGTCAAGACCCGGACCTCCAAGGCCCTGAGGGTCCTGGGCCTCAAGCGCAGACGCTGAATCCTACTTCAGGTCGAAGCCCGTCAAAGCGTCGATGTCGCTGCTGGCGGCGGTGTCCGACAGCTGCCGGAAGGCAGCCATGATGTGATAGAAGGAGCTGGCCGGGGCGGGTTCGTCGATGAATTTCCGGTCGGGCAGCCGCTTGTCGCGCCACAGGCCGTCCTCGGACAGATAGAACCACAGGGCCCGCTGGGCCGCCGCCGCATTGTCCAGACAGGCCTGACGCTCGCCGTCGGTGCTCATCTCGGCCAAGATCAGCGAGGCCTTCAGCCACTCCGTCTGGGGCCATAGCCGTGCCCTCTGGCTGCGGATCGAGTCGTCCTCGTTCATGGCATCGACCGCGACGGCCAGCCGCTCGATCACGCCGCTGTTGCCGTGGGCGTAGAGTTTGCGCGCAACCTCCAGCGCCGATGCGTCGCCCCGGGCGCGGGCATAGCGGGCGAACAGCCAGGCCCATTCGAACTGGTGCCCCGGCTCGACCAGACGCCCGGCCTCGCCCGCCGCCGGCTTCCAGTCCGCCCCGAAGAACTCGCGCAGGAAGCCGCCTTGCGCGTCGATGAAGGTCGAACGCGCCAGGGCGACCACCTGATCGGCCAGCTCGGTCCAGCCCGCGTCGCCGCCGGCCTCCTCCCAGGCCAGACAGGCCTCCAGCAGATGCATGTGGCAGTTGGACTGATAGGCGTCGTCCCCGCCCTCGATCAGACCGCCGTTGGGCTGTGCGCCCGCCCGCAGCAGATCGCGGATGGTGACCGCCCGGGCCTCCAGCGTCGGCTCGGCGCAACCGGCGCCCTTGGCCATCGCCAGGGCGAACATCACGAAGGCCTGGTCATAGACCATCGCCGTCTCGTCCAGCGGCGCGCCATCGGCCGCCAGCAGGGTGCGGCACAGGCCGTCGGGACGCAGGTAGTCGGCGATCAGACGCGCCACCCCCTCATCCACGCAACGCCGCCACGGACCGGCCCAGCCCAGCTGGCCCGCCTGGGCGAAGACATAGATCTGGCGCGCCTGGACCCGGGCCCGGCGCGCGGTGTTCACCAGACGCCCGTCCAGGCCGATGACCTCGGCGAAGACCCCGTTGGCGTCCTGACCCAGGCTGGACCAGGTCGGCAGGGCCCGCAGCCTCAGCCAGTCGGCGAAACGTCTGCCGCCCACGGCCAAGGTCTCGGGGACCGGCCGCACGAAATCCAGATGCTGGGGCGAGGCGACCTTCAGCCGCTCGACGATCCGCTTCACGTCCTGGGCCCGCGACAGGTCGCAGACCAGGACCGCATCCTTCTCGGCGATGATCGCCAGATTGCGGACGCCCAGGGCCGCCACCATGATACCGTCGGCCGAGCGGGCCAGACAGCCCTCGGCGTCCTCGAAGATATGCAGGCCGGTGTCGCCCTCGCCGCTGGCGGCGATCGCGTCCCAGGCCCCCAGGTCCGACCAGCCGAAATGGACCTCGAGCACCGAGGCCAGACGGGTCTTCTCCATCAGGGCGT
>NZ_JBIIAY010000177.1:0-4186 GCF_044239655.1 Brevundimonas sp. | reverse complement strand
CCTCGCCTTCGTCATCGACGGCCCGCCACAGAAACATCCGCTTGCCGGCGATGTTGCAGACGACCTCGTCCAGGTGCCAGCGCGGCGACGGCGGCCACCGCCTCTTTTTCAAACGCCGGGCGATGAGAGGTCCAAACTTGATCGTCCAACAGCGGATGGTCTCATAGCTGACGTCCACGCCGCGGGCCGCCATCAGTTCCTCGACGTCCCGAAAACTGAGACTGAAACGGAAGTAGAGCCAGACCGCTTGGCGGATCACATCGGCTGGAAAGCGGTGACGTTTGAACGAGATCGGTATCACGGAATGTCATCCCCATCAGCGGCTTAGCCGTCCTCTGTGGAGACAAGTTAGTGTTAGACTGACAGCACCGATGGGACAGCTTCCCGGGGCATGACGATCTCCTTTGATGGAGGGTCTGTGCGGGAAACGAGGCGCGGACGCTTTGAGGGAGATCAAATCTTAGAAGACGCTGTGGAGCTCGATGACGCCGACCGCCAGGACGGCTGCGATCGTATCGGCGGGCGTCGTGAGACGGCGAACGGTGCGCAAGGTTTCGCATCCCTGCAAGCGAGCCAGCTGGAACGCCTCATACACAAGGGCATCGGCAATCGGCAGCGGGTTCATCAGGTCAAAGGCCACGAGCCGGAGAATCTCAAGGCTGGGGCCTGCCCCCGGCACGGCGAGAATGCGATACAACATCAGGCCGCAAACTCGCCCCGTAGAGTTTCGAGCGAGAAGCCCTCCACCCTGGATGGCATCTCTGGAAAGGGCCCTGAGCTCTTCGCGCCACGTCGCCTCGTCGAACGGCGCGTGACCCAACCGAGCCAGAACGAGTCCATCGTCAAACTCATTCGGCTCAAGGGGCTTTACGACAATGGCCATCTGCCGATTATTGGCCCAGACTCATGTCACCGCATTGATCTCGCTCAAACACCAAGGCCTTAGGCATTCGCCTACCCGTTCGACGACAAGGAGGACCTGAGCATGCTGGAGCTGAAGGCCCTTCCCGCCGACTGCGCCGACCGTCGGCGTAGCAATGCCTGCGACACCTGTGGTGCCCGCCCTCTGAGCGTCTGCGCCAGCATCGACGATGCCGATCTCAGCCGTCTCGATGCTCTGGCCGAGCATATGGCGTTGAACGTCGGAGACACCCTGATCCGCGCCGACGAACCGGCACGGCACGTGTTCAACATCACCTCGGGTTCGGTGCGGGTATACAGGCTGTTGTCCGATGGCCGCCGCCAGATCACCGGCTTCCTGTTTGCCGGCGACTTTCTGGGCCTGGCCACAGGTGAGACCTATGTGTTCTCGGCCGAGGCGATCGAGCCGGTGACCGCCTGCCGGTTTCGCAAGACAGAT
Source organism: Brevundimonas sp. (assembly GCF_044239655.1). Classification (GTDB taxonomy): domain Bacteria; phylum Pseudomonadota; class Alphaproteobacteria; order Caulobacterales; family Caulobacteraceae; genus Brevundimonas. Next base: position 2,826 of record NZ_JBIIAY010000177.1, on the reverse strand, counting down.
TACCGCGCGCTGATCCGTGAGACACCGACGCTGGAGGCGGCCCTGCTTGAAAGAGCCAATCATGAGCTCGCGGCGGCGCAGAACCAGATGCTGTTGCTGGGTCGCAAGACGGCCCTCGAACGCGTTTCAACCTTCCTGCTGGAAATGCCGGCCCATGACCCTGCCAGACCGGGTCCGGCGGGCCGCGTTCACCTTCCGATGACGCGCGCCGAAATCGCGGACTATCTCGGATTGACGATCGAGACCGTCAGTCGGGTCTTCACCCGGTTGAAGACCCAGGGCGTGATCCGGCTGGTATCGCTGACCGAGGCGCGCATCGAACAACCGGACCTGCTTCGCGCCCTGGCTGACGGAGACGCCTGACAGGCGCGGATTGACCAAGGTCAAAGACGACCCATGTCGGCGACGTTAGTCGCGACATGATGTCGGTCGCGGGGATCGGCGCTACGGAGCCCGACCATGACCCTGGCGAACGCCGCATGTGCCCAGACCCAACGCCATCTTCGGTCCGCCGCCCTGATCGAACGCTACGACGCCAACCTGCCACGCTACACCAGCTACCCCACAGCGGCCCAGTTCAACGCCCAGACAGGGCCCGCCGACTGGGCGGACTGGCTCGCCCAGGCTGCTGCCGATGAGCCTGCCTCGCTCTATGTCCACATTCCCTTTTGCCGGACGCTCTGCTGGTATTGCGCCTGCAATACGCGCGCAGTGAACCGGGCGGAGACTATACGCAGCTACATTGATCTGCTTCTCGCCGAGGCGGGTCTGGGGGCGGCGGCGCTGGGTCGACGTCAACGGGTGTCTCGTCTGCATCTGGGCGGAGGTACGCCGAATATGGTGGCCCCCGATGATCTGGATCGGCTCTTCAACGGCCTGCGTGAAACCTTCGACCTGGCTGACCACGGTGAGATCGCTGCCGAACTCGATCCCTCAAGCCTGACCCGAAACTGGGTCCGCGCCGCTGCCCGAAACGGCCTGAACCGCGCCAGCCTTGGGGTGCAGGATCTGTCGCCAAGTGTACAACGGGCGATCAATCGTATCGAACCTTTTGAAACGGTCGTCCGCGCCGCCGACTGGCTGTGGGACGCAGGCGTGGGTTCGCTCAACCTCGACCTTATGTACGGGCTTCCGCTGCAGACGCGGGACGACCTGCTGGCCACCCTGGACCAGGTGACGACCCTGAGGCCCGCGCGCATCGCCCTGTTCGGTTACGCCCATGTGCCGTGGATGAAGCCCCACCAGAAACTCATCAACGACGCTGACCTTCCGGGCCCCGCCGAGCGGTTCGCCCAGAGCCAGGCTGCCGCGACCTACCTGATCGATGCAGGGTATCAAGCCGTGGGCCTCGATCATTTCGCCTTGCCGGCCGACAGCCTGGCGATGGCCGCGCGAACGGGTCGGCTGCATCGGAACTTTCAGGGCTATACGGACGACGACGCCTCGACGCTCATCGGGCTTGGTGCCTCGTCGATTGGACGCACGGCGCAGGGCTATGTTCAGAACCATGCCGTCGAGCGGGACTGGCGTGCAGCAGTGGCAGCCGGGACGCTTCCGGTCACGCGGGGATTGGCTCTGACGTCCGATGATCGGCGACGCGCCGAGGTAATCGAGCGGCTGATGTGCGATTTCTCAGTCAGTCTTCCCGAGATCGAACGTATCCATGGCCCGGCTCCAGACAGGTTCTCCGCCGCCCTGGCCAGGTTGGTGCCGCTGCTCGATGATGGCTTGGTGGTCTGCGATGACAGCCAGATTTCGGTGACCGAACTGGGCCGGCCGTTCGTGCGTCTGGTCTGTGCCGCCTTCGATACATCTCTGGTGCCGATCACCGGGAGACATGGTCGGATGATCTGAGGTTTGCGATGGATCAAGGCGTCCGTTGGCATGCGAGATCACACCGTGCCCGACGCCTCCAACCGGACGCATTCCGCGACCGGACCGCGTCGTGGAACTCAAGATGCGCTCGCATAACTCTCTCAGGATCGCCGCCCTCGGGGGCGGCATCGCCCTCGCCGTCCTGGCTGCTGAGCCAGCTTCCGCACAAGACTGGCAAGCCGCCCACAAGGGCGACTGGATCGTGACGGGCCGGATCACCGATATAGCCTCCGGTGCCGACGACGCCATCACCACCGCCGCCGGAGCCGGTACAGGCCTGCACGTGGATGTCGGCTATGATGTCATGCCGACCCTCGGCTTCACTTATTTCCTGACCGACAATATCTCCGTCGAGGCGATCCTGGGCGCAACTCAACACGAGATCCGGGCCCAAGGCGGTACGACGGATGTCGCGGTTCACGAGACCTGGGTGCTGCCGCCCGTCGTCACGCTCCAGTATCGACCAGCCCCCGAAGCACGTGTCAGTCCCTATGTCGGTGCAGGGCTCAACTACATGCTGTTCTTCAGCGGTGAGGACAAGAACGGCTTCGACGTGAGTCTGGACGACGGCGTCGGCTATGCTTTGCAGGCGGGCGCGGACATCGCCGTGTCGGGCCCATGGACCGTCAACCTCGACGTCAAGAAGGTCTGGTTCAACACCGACGCCAGCATCAATGGCGGCACGCTGAAGAGCGACGTGAACCTTGATCCCTGGGTCGTCTCCCTCGGTATCGGCCGCAAGTTCTGATCGCATTCGCGACGGCCGTCTCGGACGGCCGTCGTTGCTTCCGCCGTCACGCGGCCGCCGGCATCCGGGCGATGTGGCAGTGGGTCCAGAGCTTGTCCATGGCGCTGACCAGGGCGTCCATCATGCCGTCGTCGTGGTTTGGCGAGGGCGTGAAGCGCAGGCGTTCGGTGCCCTTGGGCACCGTCGGATAGTTGATCGGCTGG
>NZ_JBIIAY010000008.1:0-50961 GCF_044239655.1 Brevundimonas sp. | reverse complement strand
TGGACTGGGCCTCGCCCGAGAACCGGGCGCTTTCGCCGAGCGCGAGCACCACGACGTCGGACTGGGCCGCCGCCACCACGGCCGCCGATATGCCGCCGGACAGGGCCGCCTCGACCTCGCAGCCCTGGGCCACGACCAGGTCATCGGAACGGCGCATCGCCGCACGGAACCCGGCCTCCAGCGAGACGCGGTGGCCCTCGTCGCCCCAGATGGTCCAGGGGCCGAAGACGTTGTCGACATCGCTGGCGAACGGTCCGATCAGGGCGATCTTCTGGCCCTCGCGACGGAGCGGCAGGACGCGGCCCTCGTTCTTCAGCAGGACGATCGACTTGGCCCCCGCCTCGCGCGCCAGCGCATAGTGGGCGGCGGCACCGCGAACGAGCCGTTCCCGCTCGGGGTCCATGCCGCGATAGGGGTCGTCGAACAGGCCGAGCGCCGCCTTGGTCGTCAGCACCCGCCGCACTGCTTCATCGACCCGGGCCATCGGCACGTCGCCGCTCGCGACCAGCCCCGGGATATGTTCGAGGTACAGGCCCGACACCATGCTCATGTCCACACCGGCCAGCAGGGCGATGCGGGCGGCGTCGCGGCCGTCCTCGGCGAAACCGTGGGCGATCAGTTCGCGCTCTGAGGTGTAGTCGGACACGACGAACCCCTTGAAGTCCCATTCGCCGCGCAGGACGTCGGTCAGCATCCGCCGGTTGCCCGAAGTCGGCACGCCGTTCAGGTCGTTGAAGGCACTCATCACCGACAGGGCGCCGGCGTCGATCGCCGACCAGAACGGCGGCAGGAAGACCCCCCGCAGCGTCGCCTCGCTCATGTCGGTGGTGTTGTATTCCATGCCGCCCTGGGCCGCCGAATAGGCGACGAAATGCTTGGGCGTGGCCAGAAGGGCGTCGCGGTCGGCCAGGCCCCGCTCGCCCTGGAAGCCGCGCACCCGGGCGGCGGCAAGGCGCTGGTTCAGCAGGACGTCCTCGCCGGCCCCCTCGACCACCCGACCCCAGCGCTGGTCCCGCGCCACGTCGACCATGGGGGCATAGACCTGATGGATGCCCGACACGGCCCCCTCCAGCGCGGCGACCCGCGCGGTGCGATAGGCCAGGTCCTCGTCGAAGGCCGAGGCCTCGGCCAGGGGGACGGGAAACACCGTGGTCATGCCGTGGATGATGTCGGCGGCGAACAGCATGGGGATCTTGAGCCGGGTCTCCTCGACCGCGATCCGCTGGATGCGCCGGCCGGCCTCGGCTCCGACGCCGTTGAACAAGGCCCCGCACAGGCCGCGCCGGATCAGGTCGGTGGTCCGGGCCGGGTCACCGAAAGCGTCCAGCGGATTGACGTTGTAGGGGCGGAACCGGAACGGATCGGCCAGCAGGTTCAGCTGACCCGCCTTTTCGTCGATCGTCATCTGACCGATCAGGGTCTCGATCAGCGCTGCGTGCTCGGCCGAGGACCGCGTTTGCACCGGGGCCGCCTTGGCTTTTGGCGCGGCGAACCAGCTCGCCCCAAGGGCGGACAGCACGGCCAGGCTGGACAGGGCGCGACGACGGGACATGGCGTTCGGTGTGTCCGAAAGGGCGGCGGTCATGAAGGGGCTTTCGTGACGGGTCACGCCTTCCCTAACCGGCCAAGCTTGCTCTGTCAGGTCAGGGATCGTTACGCGCGAGGTTCAGTCGCGGATATAGTGCGGCAGGAAGCGCGAGGTGTTGCGCGTGATCCGGCCCCGGTCCTCGCGCAGACCGATGCCGGCGGGTTCGTTGCCGACGACCCAGGACCCGATGATCACATAGCGGTTGTCGAATTTCGGCGGGGCATGCAGGGCCTGACGGATCCAGGCCCCGTCGCCGTAACCGCCGTCCAGCACCGACGATTTCCGCCCGTCCTTGACCAGTTCGACATTGGCCCCCTCGCGCGAGAACAGGGGCTTCCTGACATACGATGTGCCCAGCGTCGTATGGGCCGGATCGCTCTCGAAATAAGTCTCCAGCAGGTTGGGATGACCGGCGTGGCGTTCCCACAGCAGGGGCAGCATCCCCTTGTTGGACAGGATGGATTTCCAGGCCGGCTCCAGCACCGTGACCTCTGCGTCCGGCAGAGGCCTGGCGTAGTCGTCGCGCAGCATCTGTTCCCACGGATACAGCTTGAACATCGCACCGATCAGGAAATTCTCATGATCGACGAAACGGCCGTCGGCGTTCAGCCCGATGTCGCCGATGGCCACGAACTGCGGCTCCAGCCCGGCCTGTTTGGCGCAGTCCTCCAGGAACCGCACGGTCTGGCGGTCCTCGACGAAATCGGGGTCCGAGCTGAAATGCACGAAGCCGCCATCAGGGAAGATCGCGCGGAACCGCTCGACCAGCTTTTCGTGCAGGCTGTTGAACTGGTCCGCGCCCTGCGGCAGCACGCCGGCCGCGATCTGGTCCTCCAGCCACAGCCACTGGAACACAGCCGTCTCATAGACCGAGGTCGGGGTGTCGGCATTGTATTCATAGAGCTTCGCCGGGCCCGTGCCGTCATAGGCGAAGTCGAACCGGCCATAGAGGGACGGCTCGTTCCGCTTCCAGCTGTCGGCGACATAGTCGCGCATGGCGTCGGGAATATCGAGCTGGGTCATCAGCCGCTCGGACTTCACCGCCTCGTCGACGAGATCGAGGCACATGGCATGCAGCTCGGCGGTCGGGGCCTCGATGCCGTCCTCGATCTCGGCCAGGGAGAATTCATAGGCGGCGGCCTCGTCCCAGTAGGTCTGACCGGAATCGTGGTGCCAGGTAAAACCGACGGCCTCGGCCTTGGCCTGCCAGTCGGGACGGGGGCTGAGTTTGATGCGTTGCATGGGTGAGTCCTTCTGATCCTCCCCCGTTTACGGGGGAGGGGGACCGCGGAGGCCGCTTGGCCGACGGGGTGGAGGGGGCGGAAACGAATACGGTGTCTGGGGTCGCCCCCTCCACCACGACGCAAGCGCGTCGCGGTCCCCCCCCCCGCTTCGCGGTGGAGGATTAAGCCGGGTCCTTGTCGGCGATCGGAACGCTGGTTCCGATCTGGGGCGTCACGACCGTCACCGGCGACTGGGTCAGGCGCGCCAGCACGTCGTCGGCGGACGAATGACCCGGCAGGATCCCGGCCTCCTTCAGCTTGTGGTCGAGGTCGGCGCCGGTGCGACGGTCTTCCAGTTCCTGGCCGGCCTTGAGCTTCTCCTCCTGCACGGCCTGGCGCTGCTTGATGCGTTGCAGGCTGTCGGCGGCCGAGCCGATGCGCGAGTGGGCGCCGGCCGATTGCAGGGCGACCGAGGTCTGGGCGCGCTGGACGCTCTCGTTGACCTTGACGATGTCGATCTCGCGCCGGAGCGTCTCGATCTTCTGGTCGGTGGAAGAGATGGCGGTGCGCAGGCGCGCCTCGGCTTCCTTCATCCCCTCGATCTGGGGGCCACGCGTCCCGATCTCGGATTCCAGTTCGGCGATGCGGCCGGCGACCTCGCGGGCCAGGTCCATCTTGCCCTGGGACACGGCGGCGCGGGCCGAGCTTTCATATTTGGCGATCTGTTCGCCGAAGCTCTTGAGTTCGTTCTCGGCCATGCGGCGGCGCGCGACCAGGCCGGCGAGGTCGTCGCGGGCCTTGCCTTGCGCATTGTCGGCATCACGGATTTCCTGATCCAGGATCTTCAGCGCATTGGCGTCGACGACCGACTGACCGGCCTCATGGGCGGTGCCGCGGAACAGGGCGGAGAGTTTGGCGAGCATGGACATTTCTATCTCTCCGGATCAGGCGGCGTCGAAGGTTTCACGAAGCGACGTAGCGTCGATCGCATTCTCGGCCAGGGTGCGCAGTTCGATCAATATGGTCTGGAGCGTCGTCTTGCACGACAGTTCGCCCATCAACTCATAGACATCCTCGTCCGACACGCTGGTGATGGCGAAGTTGGACAGGGGCACGACCCGCTGGGCCTTGAGCAGGAACTCGTTGAAGCGGGCGGCGTCCTTCTGTTCCGACACGGGCCAGAGGAGGACGGAACAGACGATCTGGGCCCCGCCGACCGACAGATAGATCGGCAGGTCGCCGTATTCATGCATGGTGGCCAGGAGCACGGGGTCCGCACCCTCGACCACGCGCAGGGTCAGTTCGCCCTCGCGGACCAGGGGAGAATCGTCCAGCGCCGCCTTGATGGCGGGCACGGTCCAGGCGGTTTCGATCACGGCGTCCATTTGATGGTCAGCTCCAGGGGTGATGTCGATTGAGGTGGGCGAGCGGCGGCGTTGCACAAGAGCAGGCGATCGCGTCGAGTCGGTGACGATGGCGCGGACGGCGGCGCGGACATCGTCTCGCGTCGCCTGGGGCACCCAGAGCTCCAGCTTGACCATGCCTGCCTCGCGGCGCGCCTTTCGCCAGGCCCGGATGCGATCCGAGCCGGCCGGCGATGAACTGTCGAGCGCGCTCGTCATCTGTTACATGTAACGCGTAACATGAACGCTTAACAAGAGGGGCGTCCGGGAGGATTTTCAGCCTATGCCCCGGCCGATACAGGTTCGTGATGATCTCAGGCTCGCCGCCCATGCGGTTCGGGGCTAGAGAAGGGTCATGTTCAAGCGTCTGTTCGGGTCATCGGCACCGGAAGTCCCGGCCAATCGGCTGGCCACGGTGCGCAACATCACGGTCGGGCGCACGGTGTCGCTGGACCCGCTGGCCTGGCGCAGACTGGGGGACACGACCCGGTTCACCCTGGATCGTGACGTGCTCGACATCACGGCCCAGGGCCATCTGGAGCTGGAGGGCGGCCAGCACGTCCACCGCTTCTATACCGACGACCATGTGATGCTCCAGGCCATGAGCGACGACGCCGCCGGCCAGGAGAACTATGACTTCACCCTGTTCATCCCCTGGACCTCGGCCTATCCGCCGGGCGAGCGGGAGCGCAGGATCTGGCGCGACCGGCTGTCGGCACCGGTGTTTCAGGGCGCGGCCGAGGAGTTGCCCGACTATCCCCGCTTCTGGTTCTCCGAAAGCGACGCGACCCAGGCCCCGGTCGATCTGTGGGAGACGATCTGGGACGACCGGACATCGACCACCCCCTATTCGAAGATTTTCCAGACCTGCATGCTCTATGCCCGCGACCTTCCGGACGGTCGCGAGTTGATGCTGGCTCTGGAGATGCAGCCGCAAGGGGCCGACGGTCGGCCCGGCGACATCACCCACGAAACCATGGTCGGCATCCCGCTGGAGATGGCCGAGTTCCGCGCCTGAGGAGGCTAGACGTCAATGTTCGACTGGTTCGCATTCACCAACGGGGCCGCGGCCTTCGTCCTCGCCTTTGCGGCGGCGGGCGTGTTCACCGTGGCCTTCAAGCTGATCTATCAGTGGGTCACGCCCTATCATGAGCGCGACCTGATCCGGGCCGGCAACACTGCCGCCGCCATCTCGCTGGGCGGGGCGCTGATCGGCTATGTCCTGCCGCTGGCCTCGGCGCTTTCGCACACGGTCAGTTTGCTGGAGTTCGCGGCCTGGGCCCTGCTGGCGGGCGTGATCCAGATCCTGGTCTTCGTGACCATGAGCCGACTGGCCTTCCGCAACCTGACCACCCGGATCGAGGCCGGTGAGGTTGCGGCGTCCGTCTATCTGGCGTCGATCTCGATCTGCGTCGGCCTGCTCAACGCCGCCTGCATGACGGCCTGATCGCCATGACAGACACGAACAAGCCCCTGCCCGCCCCCGACGCCCGTCCCGAAGCCGGGTCGCGAAACATGCGTCGGATGATGCGGTCCAAGACCCTTCACGTGACCGGCCTGATGGCCACCGCCAGCTTCTCGCTGGCGGCCTGTGGCGCGCCCCAGGTCGCGGCCCCGGTGGCGGCGCCCGATCCGGCCCTGGCCTATACCTCGCTGGAGGAATGCCGCGCCGCCAACGACGTCACCGACGCCGAATGCGCCACGGCCTATAATGTCGCTGACCAGCAGGCCAAGGAGAAGGCGCCCCGATACGCGTCTCAGGCCGAATGCGAAGGCCAGTGGGGGCCGGACCAGTGCCGCCCGCTGAACAACACGGGTGGAGGCTCTTTCTTCGGCCCGCTGGCGACCGGCTTCATCATCGGCCAGCTGCTGAACGGCGGTGGCTATCGCGGGGGCGGGCCGCTGTATCGTGACCGCAACGGCAGCTTTTCCAACGGCTATGGCGGCGGGTACCTGAGCCGCGACTACCGCACGGGCCGTACGGTCGCCAACCGCAATGACGTCGATGTGGCGCGCCAGGCCCCCGCCCGGGCCCAGAGCCGCACCACGGTCGTCTCGCGTGGCGGCTTCGGCGGCGGCGGACGCGGCTACGGCGGCTGATCTGAATCCAGGTCGTTCGGTTCATCCGGCGTAGAGCCGGATGAGGCGTGGGTTCATCACGAAGATCACCAAGGCAGGCCACGAAGTACACGAAGGGACAGGGACTGGGCTCGGGTCAGTGACCCTCGAGAAATGGTTCGCGGCTCCGCCGCATTCCTGGCCCTGAAGTTGTTCTCAGCCTTGGTGCCTTGGTGATGAACCTCGCAGGCTCCGACCAGGACCAATGACCTCCAGACACAAAGACGCCGCCCGTGTCTCACACCACGGGCGGCGTCGAAGCTCAGGCCTGGGAGGATAGGCCTAGAAGACGGCTTTCAGGGTCGCGACGATACGACCGTCGGTGATCGGAGCAGCCGACAGGTCATAGTCGTTGTCGTGATAGCGGACGTCCAGGGCCAGGGGCGTGCCGGCGAAGGCATAGGTGCCGCCGACGTTCCAGGTCACATAGTCGTCCGTGGTCGAGAGCCACTGCTTGCCGACCGCGCTGGTCAGGGTCAGGCCCGAGACCTGCGGAACCGCATAGGCGGCGTTGAACTCGAGGTAGGTGGCCTCGTCGTCCAGACCGAAGAAGTCGGGCGAGAAGTAGACAGCGGCACCGAAGGTGGCAGGTCCGACGGCGCGCGAGGCGGCGGCCTTCAGCTCGACGTAGTCATAGTCCTGGTTGGCGCCGGGAGCGTAGAGATAGGTCACCACGCCGACATCATAGGCAAAGCCGGCGGCCTCGCCACGATAGCCGCCGTAGATGTCGATCTCGGCGTCGGTGTTGTCGAGGAAGTCGACGTTGGACGCCCAGACACCGGCGTAGAAGCTGCCGACGGTCAGGTCGACACCGCCCTGGATGGCGGCGCCTTCGTCGGTCTGGCTGATGCCGCGGAAGACGTAGTCCGAAGCCACCGCGACGTTGGCGGTGACCGAGACGTCCTGGGCCGAGGCGGCGCCGGCCGAAGCCAGCAGGGCGAGTGCGGCGGCGGCCGCGCAGGTGGAGAGAAGCTTCATCTTGGTATCCCCTTCGATGACCTTGGTGGTCGTTGGCGTGTGAACCGGCGGCTCGGGAGAGAGCCAGAACCGCCGGCTGGAGAGGTGTGACCGGATGCGAGGATAGCCTCGCATCCGGCCCGTGTCGTCAGTGGTCGAGGGACTCGCCGTGCAGGACGGTGTCGAGACCTTCGGCTTCCTGGGCCTCGGAGACCCGCAGTCCGGTGGTAAACTTGCAGATGACCAGGATGACCAGGGTGCCGACCGCCGAGTAGGCGATGGTCCAGGCCAGGCCGATCGCCTGGGTCGCGATATTGGCGCCTTCGGACAGGCCGTTGATGGCCGTGGTCGCGAAGATACCGGTCAGCAGGGCACCCAGCAGGCCACCCGCGCCGTGGATGCCGAAGGCGTCCAGGCTGTCGTCGTAGCGGAGCAGTTTCTTGATCCACACCGAGGAGATGTAGCAGACCGGGCCGGCGATGGCACCGATCAGGAAGGCACCCTTGGGATCGACGAAGCCGGCGGCCGGAGTGATGGCGACCAGACCGGCGACAATGCCGGACAGCATCCCGATCAGCGAGGCCTTACGCTTCTCGATGACCTCGACCAGTTTCCAGGTCAGGGCAGCAGCGGCGGCGGCCAGGATGGTGTTGATGAGCGCAGCGCCCATCAGAGCGTTGGAGGCACCCGCCGAACCGGCGTTGAAGCCGATCCAGCCGACCAGCAGCAGGCTGGCACCGATCATGGTCAGCACAGGGTTGTGCGGATTGATCGGCTCGGCTCCGTAGCCCTTGCGACGGCCCAGGAACAGGGCGCAGACGAGACCCGCGACACCGGAGTTGACGTGAACGACGGCACCACCGGCGAAGTCGAGGACGCCGGCCGAACCGAGGAAGCCGCCACCCCAGACCCAGTGGGCGATGGGGGCATAGACCACCAGGGTCCACAGCGCCGTGAACAGCAGCAGGGCCGAATATTTGAACCGCTCGGCGAAGGCGCCGGTGATCAGGGCCGGGGTGATGATCGCAAAGGTCATCTGGAACGTCAGGAAGACGAACTCGGGAATGCCCGGCAGCAGGCTGTGGGCCGTTTCCAGCGTCACGCCGTTCAGGAACACGGCATCGAAGCTGCCGATGTAGGGCTGAAGGGCTTCATCGCCGTTGACCCCGAAGGCCAGCGAATAGCCGATGGCGAACCACAGCACGGTCACGACGGCGAAGACGCCGACCGACTGGGTGATGGTGGCGATGACGTTCTTGCGGCGAACCATGCCGCCGTAGAAGAGCGCCAGACCCGGCAGGGTCATCAGCAGAACCAAAGCCGACGAGGTCGCCAGCCAGGCGGTATCCGCTCCGTTCAGTTCAAGCGCGGCCTGGTGGGCCAGCAGGGTCGGCGCCGGCGCGGCGTCCTGAGCGAAGGCGCCGCCCGCATAGAAGAGCGCCGCAGTTAGGAGTAGCAGGGCGAGGACGCCCGGTACTCGATTCCAGATCTTAGCCATGTGTGTTGCAGCCCCTGTGATGATCTCGCAGATGCGAAACAATCACACGGCGTTGCACGGATGCAAGAGGCTTTGCCGTACGCTGTGCAACTTTCGTGCAGGCGTCTTATTTTAGCACGCCAGACCTGAATAATATTGCCGCCGATTACGACCAAGGCGCAGATTCATACCTTGGTCATATATATGCATCGCAACACTCAACCCCAGTGCATCTGAACCCGGTGTGACGCCGCCCAGTGGATCGCGCGGATGGCGTCCAGAATCGCGTCGGTCGCGCCGCGCGTGCCCAGCTCTCCGCCCAGGTCGGCGGTGACGGCTCCGGCAGCCAGGACGGCGGCCACGGCGGCCTCGATGGAATCGGCCTCGTCCTCCAGTCCCAGGCTGTGGCGCAGCAGCATCGCGGCCGACAGGATGGTCCCGACCGGGTTGGCCAGATCCTGTCCGGCGATGTCGGGGGCCGAGCCGTGGATGGGCTCGAACAGGCCTGGACCGCTGGTCCCCAGCGACGCCGAGGGCAGCAGGCCGATCGACCCTCCCAGCACCGAAATCTCGTCCGACAGGATGTCGCCGAACATGTTCTCGGTCAGGATGACGTCATAGTCGCGCGGGCGCTGGATCAGGTGCATGGCCATGGAATCGACCAGGGCATGCTTCAGCTCGACACCGGGGAATTCCTCGTCGTGGATGCGGGTCACGACCTCGCGCCACAGGCGGCTGGTCTCCATGACGTTGGCCTTGTCGACCGAGGTGACCTTGCCGCGACGTTGCTCGGCGATCTTGAAGGCGGCGCGGGTGACGCGCTCGATCTCCTCGATCGAATAGGAACAGACGTCATAGGCCGAGCCGTCGTCCTTGCGTCCCTTGTCGCCGAAATAGACGCCGCCGGTCAGTTCGCGGAAGACGATCAGGTCGACGCCTTCGACGATCTCCTTCTTCAGCGGCGAGCGATGCGCCATGACCGGCGAGACCTGAAGCGGTCGCAGATTGGCGAACAATCCCATGGCCTTGCGGATCGCCAGCAGCCCCTGCTCGGGTCTTTGGGCCTGGCCGTCCCACTTCGGGCCACCCACCGCGCCGAGCAGCACGCCGTCGGAAGCGAGGCAGGCATCGATGGTCTCTTGCGGCAATGGATCCTGTGCCGCGTCGATGCCGGCACCGCCGATCAGGTGTTCGGAAAACCGGAAATCGTGATCATAGAAATCGCCGATCAGCTCCAGAACCGCCTTGGCCGAGGCGGTCACTTCCGGGCCGACGCCGTCGCCGGGCAGCAGGACGATCTTGAAGGTCTTGCGGTTGGGCATCACGCGGGTTCCGTTACGGTTTGAGGCTCGTGAGAGCGCTCGAAGGCTTCGATGGCGGGTGTGTGGTTGGAAAGCCAGCCCAGGGTATCGACCCCGTCCAGCAGGCACTGGCGGGCGAAGGCCTCGACGGCGAAGGCGACGGGCGGATGATTGCCGCGCCGCACCTCATTGGCCTCCAGATCGACCGTCACCGGCTGTTCCGGATGGGCGACCAGATCGTCCCAGGTCGCCTGATCGACGACGATAGGCAAGAGGCCGTTCTTGAGCGCGTTGGATGTGAAGATGTCGGCGATCCCGGTCGAGATCACCGCCCGGAAGCCATAGTCGTACAGGGCCCAGGGCGCGTGCTCGCGCGACGAGCCACAGCCGAAATTGTCGCCGGCCACCAGAATGCGGTGCTCGCTCGGATCGATGCGGTTCAGCACGGCTTCGGGCCGCGCCGTGCCGTCCGACTCGTAGCGCCAGTCGTAGAAGGCCTTGGCCCCCAGGCCGGTCGTCTCGGTCGTGGTCAGGAACCGCGCCGGAATGATCTGGTCGGTGTCGATATTGGCCTGGGTCAGGACAAGGGTGCGGGAGGTGAGGACTTTAATCGGTTCAGGCATTGTTTGCCCCTATCGTCTCGCGCGCGGCGCTCGACTGCTTGAGGGGCGCCGCTTCGCGGTCAGCGAGGTATTCCCGTGGATCGGTCAGCACCCCGGCGATGGCCGAGGCCGCCGCCGTAGCGGGACTGGCCAGGATGGTGCGGGCGCCCTTGCCCTGACGACCCTCGAAATTGCGGTTGGAGGTCGAGACGGCCAGCTGGCCCTGCCCCACCACATCACCATTCATGGCGATACACATCGAACAGCCCGGAATACGCCATTCGGCCCCTGCCTCGGTGAAGACGGTGTGCAGCCCCTCGGCCTCCGCATCACGGCGCACAGCCTCCGAGCCCGGCACGACCAGCATCCGCACGCCCGGCTTGACCTTGCGGCCGCGCAGGACATCGGCGGCCGCGCGCAGGTCAGGCAGGCGACCGTTGGTGCAGGAGCCGATGAAGACGACGTCCACGGCCTGTGTCGTCGTCGTCTGACCGGCCTCGAACCCCATATAGGCGATGGCTTTGCGGTCGGAATCCGACTGGGGCTCAGGCACCTTCGATCCGATCGGTGCGCCTGCGTCCGGCGTCGTGCCCCAGGTGGCCATGGGCCGGATCGCCCCGCCGTCCAGCACGATCTCCTTGTCGTAGGTCGCACCGGGATCACTGGCCAGAGCCAGCCATTCGGCGGCCGCCGCGTCATAGGCCGCGCCTTGCGGCACCTTGGCCCGCCCGCGCAGCCAGTCGATGGTCTTGTGATCCGGCGCGATCATCCCGGCCCGTGCGCCCGCCTCGATCGACATGTTGCACAGGGTCATCCGCCCTTCCATGTCCAGACCGGTCACGGCGCTGCCCGCATATTCGATGACGAAGCCCGTGCCGCCGCCAAAGCCCAGGGCCGCGATCACCGCCAGGGCCACATCCTTGCCCGACACACCGGGCTGCAGCTCGCCATCGACGGTCACTCGAAGGGTCTTCGATTTCCGCTGCAACAGGCACTGGGTCGCCAGGACATGGCCGACTTCCGACGTGCCGATGCCGAAGGCCAGGGCGCCGAAGGCACCGTGGGTCGCGGTATGGCTGTCACCACAGACGACGGTCATGCCCGGCTGGGTCAGGCCCTGCTCCGGACCCATGACATGGACGACGCCGCGCGCATCGGAATCCCAGCCGGCCAGTTCGACGCCGTGGCGGGCACAATTCTGTTCCAGCCGCGAGACCTGATCGCGGGCCTCATCAGTGACATAGGGCCGCTGGCCGTTCACGGCCGGCAGGGTCGGGGTCGAATGGTCCAGCGTCGCGAAGGTGCGATCGGGCCGACGGACCTTCAGCCCCCGGCTCTCGATCTCGCTGAACGCCTGGGGGCTGGTGACCTCGTGGACCAGATGCAGGTCGATGTAGAGGACGCCGGGCGTGGCCTCGGTCTCGGGCACGACCAGATGCCGGTCCCACACCTTTTCAAACAGAGTCTTCGGCACGCTCATCGAGATCAGGCCGCCTCGGCGCGAAAGGTGGCGTCGTTGGAGATTCTCCGCGCGCCGACCAGACGATCGATCTGCAGGCCCAGATTGTCGATCGAGCGACCGACGTCGCGGCCACGCACCGTCAGGGCGACGGCCAGGGCCGAACCCTCGGGTGCCATGGTCATGGCGTCGATGTGAAAGCCGCGACGCTCCACCAGACCGATCAGCCGCTGAAGCGCGCCGTCGGCCCGGTCGATCAGGATGTGAACGGTGTCGGTCATCGTGCGCCCTCCAGCATTTCGGCGTTGTTCTTGCCCGGCGGCACCAGGGGCCAGACGTTGTCGTTCGGATCGATGATGACGTGCATCAGGATCGGACCCTCGGCGGCCAGCAGACGGTCGATCCCGGCCGAGACCTGATTGCGCGCATCGACGCGGAAGGCCGGGATGCCGAAGGCCTCGGCGACCTTCACGAAGTCGGGGTTGTCGGACAGATCGACCTCGGAGAAGTTCCGCTCGAAGAAGAACTCCTGCCACTGGCGCACCATGCCCAGACGCGCGTTGTCCAGGATGATGATCTTCAGCGGGATCTTGAACCGGTTGACCGTGGCCAGTTCCTGGATGTTCATCATCACCCCACCGTCGCCGGTGATGGTGACGACGCAGGCATCCGGCTCGGCCAGTTTGGCGCCGATCCCGGCGGGCAGACCGAACCCCATCGAGCCCAGACCGCCCGAGGTGATGTGGGCCTGGGGCCGCGAGAACTCGCAGTATTGCGCGACCCACATCTGGTGCTGGCCGACGTCGCAGGCGGCGATGAAGCTCGGCCCGGCCTTTTGCGACAGCTCGTTCAGCAGCTGGGGCGCGAAGACGCCTTCGCCGGGGGCGTTGTAGTCGAAGGCCTGGGCCTTGGTCTGGGCGCGCCAGCGGTCGGCCCACCCGGACACGTCGATGGCGGGACCGGTCGACAGACGCGCGTTCAGGGCCTCGATGTTGGGCTTCAGGTCGCCCGTGACGCCGACCGCGACCTTGCGCAGCTTGCCGATCTCGGAGGGGTCGATGTCGAAATGGACGACGCCGGCGTGGGGCGCGAATTCGACCAGCTTGCCAGTGGCGCGGTCGTCGAACCGGGCACCGACGACGATCAGCAGGTCGCTTTCCTGAACCGCCTCGTTGGCGCAGCGCGTGCCGTGCATCCCCAGCATGCCCAGGAAATTGTCCTGGCCCGTCGGGATGGTGCCCAGGGCGTTCAGGGTCGAGACCTCGGGGATGCCG
Organism: Brevundimonas sp.; assembly: GCF_044239655.1. GTDB lineage: Bacteria > Pseudomonadota > Alphaproteobacteria > Caulobacterales > Caulobacteraceae > Brevundimonas. The sequence continues at coordinate 37,559 of NZ_JBIIAY010000008.1, read as the reverse complement.
GTCAGGGCGGCGAAGTCGCGAACCGCCTGGACCGCGCCCGAAATCTTCACCCCTCCACCGATGTACAGGACAGGCTTCTTCGCCGCGCGGATGGCGGCTGCGGCGTCATCGATGACGGCGGCGTCGGCGACGTCGATGGCGTTAGACAGATGGATGCCACGCGGCGCGTCGGTCATCTCGAACTGGACGTCCTTGGGCAGGTCGATCAGGACCGGGCCCGGGCGACCCGAGCGGGCGATATGGAACGCCTCCTCGATCACCGCCGGAATGTCGGCGGCGCTGCGGACCAGATAGGAGTGTTTCACGATCGGCAGGGTGACGCCCAGGATGTCGACCTCCTGAAACGCGTCCATGCCCATGACGCCTTGTGCGACATTGCCCGTGATGCAGACCATGGGGATGGAATCCAGCATGGCGTTGGCGATGCCGGTGACCAGATTGGTCGCCCCCGGCCCCGACGTCGCCATACAGACCCCGACCTTGCCCGAGACCCGTGCGTAGGAATCGGCGGCGAAGGCCGCGCCCTGTTCGTGGCGGCACAGGTAGTGGCGCAGGGACGACCCGGCCAGGGCGTCATAGATCGGCATGATGGCGCCGCCGGGATATCCGAACAGCACCTCTACCCCCAGCTTCTCCAGGGTGGAGACGACGAGGCGCGCACCCGACTGGGGGGCGGCTTCGACTGCGGGTTTGAAGGTGGCGGCGGCGGCGCTCATCAGCTTGCTCTATCGATCCGGGTTCAGGCGGCTGCGGATTTCGGGGCGTGCAGCCAGGCCATGCGTTCGCGCAAGGAAGCGCCGACGACCTCGATCTTCTGGGCGTTGTCCTCGGCCACCAGCGCGTCGTAGTTCGGCTTGCCGGCGTCGTTCTCGGCGATCCATTCGCGGGCGAAGGTGCCGTCCTGGATCTCGGTCAGGATCTGCGTCATGCGCGCCAGGGTCTCGTCGTTGATGACGCGCGGGCCAGACTTCACCGAACCCCATTTGGCGGTTTCGGAGATGAACTCGTTCATCTTGGTGATGCCGCCTTCGTAGAACAGATCGACGATCAGCTTCAGCTCGTGCAGGCATTCGAAATAGGCGATCTCGGGCTGGTATCCGGCCTCGACCAGGGTGTTGAACCCGCCCATGACCAGTTCCTTGGCCCCGCCGCACAGGACGGCCTGTTCGCCGAACAGATCGGTCTCGGTCTCCTCGCGGAAGGTGGTTTCCAGCAGGCCGCCGGTGGCGCCGCCGTTGCCCTTGGCATAGCCCATGGCGCGGTCGCGCGCCTTGCCGGTGACGTCCTTCTCGATGGCGAACAGCGAGGGGACGCCCGCCCCTTTTTGGTATTCGCGACGGACCAGATCGCCGGGGCCCTTGGGCGCGACCAGGATGACGTCCATGTCCTCGCGCGGCGTGACGCGGCCGTAGATAATCGAGAAGCCGTGGGCGAACAGCAGGGCCGAACCCTGTTTGGCATAGGGCTCGATCTGGGTCTTGTAGACCTCGGCCTGGGCCATGTCGGGGGTCAGGATGGCGATTATGTCGGCATCCTTGACCGCATCGGCGGGCTCGGCGGTGGTCAGGCCGTCGGCCTGGGCGTTCTTCCAGCCCTTGCCGCCCGCGCGGACGCCGACGATGACGTCGTGGCCGCTGTCCTTCAGGTTCTGGGCGTGGGCGCGGCCCTGCGAGCCATAGCCGATGATGGCGATCTTCTGGCCGGCGATGACGCCGGGACGGATGTCGTCGTTGGTATAGATTTTCATGGCTCAGGCTTCCTGGTGGGCTTTGGCTGCGGCCGGGACTTGAGCCGGCGGCGGGTTTGGAATGGTGACGGCACCCTGCGAGGCCGAGGCGACGCTGGCGCGGTATTTGGCGAAGACGCCGTGGACGGGGGCCATGGGCTTGGGCGTGAAGCCCGCCCGACGGGTGGCCAGATCGACGTCGACGTCGATGCGGCGGTTGGTGACGTCGATGCGGATGCGGTCGCCGTCGCGGACCAGGGCGATCGGCCCGCCGACTGCGGCCTCAGGGGAAACGTGTCCGGCGACGAAGCCGTAGCTTGCGCCCGAGAACCGGCCGTCCGTCAGCAGGGCGACGTTGTTGATCCCCCTGCCCTTCAGAGCCGCCGTGACCTGCAACATCTCGCGCATGCCGGGACCACCCTTGGGGCCTTCATAGCGGATGATGATGACGTCGCCCTCGCCTACCGATCCGTCCTGGACGGCGTGGAAGGCGTCTTCCTCACTGTCGAAGACGCAGGCCGGGCCCTCGAAGACATCGACCTTGTGGCCGGTCAGCTTGATGACCGCGCCCTCGGGGGCGACATCGCCATAGATGACGGCATAGGAGCCGCGCTCCATGACCGGGGCATCCATCGTCGTGACGACGACCTGGCCGGGCGCTTCCTCGGCCTCGGCGGCCTCGGCGAACAGGGCGCGGCCAGTGACGGTGGGAGCATCCGTGATCTTGCCGGCCTGCGCCAGCCGCTGGGTGACCAGGCGCGTTCCGCCCGCCGCATACAGGTGAGAGGCCAGGAACCGGCCGCCGGGCTTCAGGTCGCAGATGACCGGGGCCTCGACGCAGGCCTGGTGGCAGTCCTCGACGCCGAAATCGACTCCGGCCTCGGCCGCGATGGCGGTCAGGTGCATGACGGCATTGGTCGATCCGCCCGAGGCCGAGACGGCGACGGCGGCGTTCTTCAGCGAGGCGTGGGTGATATATTTGCGCGCATTGTCGCCGGCCATGACCCGCTCGACGATCAGACGGCCGCAACGCATCCCCTCGGCCCCCTTGGCCGGATCGACGGCGGGCACATCGTTGGCGCCCATCGGCGAGATACCCATGACCGACAGGGCCATGGCCATGGTGTTGGCCGTGAACTGACCGCCACAGGCCCCGGCACCGGGACAGACCGCGCGTTCGACCATTTTCAGGCCCTCGTCGTCCAGCTTGCCTGCGCCGTGGGCGCCGATGGCCTCGAAGGCTTCCTGGACCGAAACTTCCTTGGTGCCGATCAGGCCGGGCAGGATGGTGCCGCCGTAATAGACCAGGCCGGGGATATCCATCCGGGCAAGGGCCATGGCGGCGGCCGGGATGGTCTTGTCGCAGCCGACGATACAGACGACGCCGTCCAGCTGATGGCCCTCGACGGCCAGCTCGATCGAGTCGGCGATGACCTCTCTGGAGATCAGCGAGGCCTTCATGCCTGGCGTCCCCATGGAGATGCCGTCGGTGACCATGACCGTGTTGAAATCGACCGGCCAGCCGCCCGCCGCCACGATGCCGGCGCGAACGTCCCTGGCCAGACGGTCCAGGTGCATGTTGCAGGGGGTGATGGTCGACCAGGTGTTGACGATGGCGATCATCGGCTTGTCGAAGTCCGCGTCCGACATGCCGGCGGCGCGCAGATAGGACCGCGCGGCGGCGCGGTTGGGGCCTTGAGTCACGACCGCACTGCGGCGATTGCCGTTCAGTGCGGTCTTGGGGTCGGCGGGTGAGGACGCGTCGGTGGTCACTGGAGGTCTGGTATCCGTCTCGACCGGCGCATGGCCGACCCTGGTAAGAAAAAACCCGCTTCCTTGCGGGAGCGGGTGTGGGCGTATGATCCTGATTTCGCTTGGGTTCAGGTCAGCTGCGTCCACACCGCTCCGGAGAGCAGCACAAGGAGTACGCTGAGAATAAGGGTGGCGAACCCGACCGCGCGGGCGTCGGCCCGAGCGACCGCAACGGCCTGGGCCGCCCGTCGTCCGGGGTTATGGCGATGGGTTTGGGTCACGGCCCGCTCCTGATTTCCCGGGCATATAGCCTTAATCAGAGCGTACACACAAGCGGGTTATGGAATAATATTCCACACCGACCCGGTATCGGAGCCGATGGCCGCACGAACTGACCGGAAATGATGCTTTGAGCGCAACGCGGACCAGTCCCGACCCGGCCTCGCGAAACGTTCTTTCAGCCAGACCGGGTTTCGAGGCATCTCGCCGCCTTCAGCGATCGAAGCGCATGACCTGGGCCTGGGTGCCGGGCCGGAACAGGACGGTGCGGGTCACATCGCCCACCCGGACGTTCACCTGCATCTCCATGTCGTCATGGACGTCGGAGAAGAAGTCCTGATCGACGCGCACCTCGCTCACCGGGCCCGCCGCGCGTTCTCCGGCGAAGTCGATGCGGACGTTGTCGCCGGCCAGGGTCTCGCCGGTCAGATGCAGGGGCACGGGCGTGCCGTCGACGTCGATCCGGAACCGCTCGGCCAGATGAGCCTGGAGCGCCGCCAGGGCCTCGGGGTCATCCAGCGAGGGCTGTTCGTTCGGAGCCAGCACGGTCAATGCCGGCTCGACGTCGTGGGCATAGAACCGATGCGTCACCGCAACGGCACCGGTGGCCGGATCGATCTCCACCACCGTCAGGCCTGAGTTGCCCCGGTGCGCGGCGGCCGGTCCGGCCAGGACCAGAACCGCGGCAGCCAGGGCGGTCGCCAGCCGGATCACGGCCGGGCCGCCGGCCTCGGCGCGTCACGCACGGCCGTCGAGTCCGGGCTGACCTCGACGTCCGAATCCCGCATCCGGTTCGGCGCAGGCGGCGGCGGGGCGCCGAGGGTGAAGGTCTGTTCGTCGATCCGGCGCGGGAAGTAGTTGTTCACCCGCACGGCGTCGGCGGTTTCCCACAGGGGATCCAGCTCGGCCGAGACCAGGGTCTTGTTCGACACATACTGCCAGATCACCGACTGGCTGTTGCGCCGCCAGACCTCGGCCGCGACCCGCACGGTCTCGGTCGTGCCGTCGTCCCAGGTCATCTTGACGATAACCGGCATGACCACGCCGCCGACGTTGCGGAAGGTGAAGCGATAGATGTTGTCGGTAAAGCCTTGCGCCCGCCGGCGATCCTCGTCGGCCTTCTTGTCGGCCGAGGCCTGGTCGCGACGCGCCTGGGCGGTGACGGTGAACTGGTCGGTGGAGTTGTAGAAGTCGCGCACGGCCGGGTCCCGCTCGATCACCGTCTCGATCCCGGCATTGTTGGTCACGGTCGTAGGTGTCGGGGCCTGGGCGAAGCGTTCGCGGGCGAGACGCGCACGTACGTCGGGATCGGTCGATTGCAGCTGGGCCCTGACCACATTCTCCAGCGAGATGTCGACGTGGTCGGTCGAATAGAACCAGCCGCGCCAGAACCAGTCCAGATCGACGCCCGAGCTCTCTTCCATCGTGCGGAAGAAGTCATAGGGGGTCGGCCGCTTGAAGGCCCAGCGCTGGGAATATTCACGGAAGGCCCGGTCGAACAGCTCGCGCCCCAGGACGGTCTCGCGCAAGATCACCAGGGCGGTCGCAGGCTTGCCATAGGCGTTGTTGCCGAACTGGAGCACCGAATCCGACTGGGTCATGATCGGCACCTGGTCCTGGCTGACCATGTATTCGACGATGTCGCGCGGCTCGCCCCGCGACGGGAAGTTGGGGTCCCAGAGCTTCTGCGCGATGTATTGCAGGAAGCTGTTCAGCCCTTCGTCCATCCAGGTCCACTGACGTTCGTCGGAGTTGATGACCATCGGGAAATAGATGTGGCCCACCTCATGGATGACCACGCCGATCAGGCCGTTCTTGGCGCGCTCGGTATAGGTCAGGCGGCCGTTGTCATCCCTGACCGGACGCGGGCCGTTGAAGGTGATCATCGGATATTCCATCCCGCCGACGGGGCCGTTGACCGACTGGGCCGTGGGATAGGGGTAGGGAATCGAGAACTGGTTGTAGACGTCGATCGTGTGGGCGATCGCCTTGGTCGAATAGGCGTCCCACAGCGGGCGGGCCTCCTTCGGATAGAAGGACATGGCCATGACGACGGGTTGGGCGGGATTGTCCTGCTCGACACCCACTGCGTCCCAGATGAATTTGCGGCTGGACGCGAAGGCGAAGTCGCGCACGTCGTCCGCCTTGAAATGCCAGGTCCGGGTCCCCGATCGGGCCGGGGCCGCCTCCGCCGCCGCGGCCTCTGCGGCGGTCACGATATAGACAGGGGCATCGGCGGTCCGCGCCTGGTCCAGACGCTGGCGCTGCGCCGCCGTCAGGATGTCGGGGTTCTGAAGCGCGCCGGTCGAAGAGACCTGGTGATCCGTCGGCACGGTGATGCGGACATCATAGTCGCCGAACTCGAGCGTAAACTCGCCCGAGCCCAGAAACTGGGCGTTATGCCAGCCCTCATAGTCGGAATAGACCGCCAGTCGGGGGAACCACTGGGCCGCCAGGAAGATACAGTTGCCGTCCTCGCCCGCCTTGGTGAAACACTCATAGCCGCTGCGTCCGCCGACGACGTTCGTCTCGGGCATGGGCAGGGTGAAATCCAGGGTGAAGCTGTAGGTCTCGCCGGTCTTCAGCGGGGTCGGCAGTTCCAGCCGCAGCATGGAGTCCACGATTGTGAACGGCACGTCCGCCCCGTCCGGACCGGTGATCTTCAGGTCGTTGAAGCCGCCTTCCCAGTCCTGCATCCGCTGGACGCGCAGCACCTCGTTGACGCTGACCTCGGTCGCCGCCGAATAGGTCCGGGTCCGTTCGGCCAGGGAGTTGCGGCGATAGTTCTGCTGGTCCAGCAGCATCCACAGATAGCCCAGGGCGTCGGGCGAGTTGTTGGTATAGGTCACGACCTGCTTGCCGGTCAGGGTCCGGCTCGGCTCGTCCAGCGCCACGTCGATCGAATAGTCGACCTGCTGCTGCCAGTAGCGATGACCCGGCGCGCCCGAGGCGTTGCGATAGTCGGTGGGGGTCGGCCAGTCCTCGCCCTCGAACTGGCGGAACTTGTCCTCGAACGTGCCCTTGGACTGATCGACCGGGCCCACGCTGACCTGGGCCAGAGCCGGAGCGGCCACAGCAGCGGCAAATGCGAACATCGTCGCCAAGATAGCCAGACGCATACCCAACCCCGTCACTCGAAAAACAGCCGGCGCGACCTTCGGGGATCGCATGCTGCAACGCAAGGCGGGCAAGGATTACGGTGACGTAATGTCCGGCTGCGGAGCGATGCGCGCGCTCAGTTGTCGATGAAGTCCTGAAGCGTCGTCGCGAGGCGCCGATGCAGGCGCTCGCACTGGTCGGGCGTCAGATTGAATCCGCCGGAGATGTCACGACTAACCGTCAGCCCCATGATCAGTCCGGCCGTCAGCCGCGCCTTGATCTCGGCGTCCTCGCCCCCGACCCACTGGGTGAAGGGGGTCATGAAATTGCATTCGGACTGTCGCTGGATCACGTCCTGCGCCTTGGGCGAGGCGATGGATCGCAGCATCAGCAACAGCCAGCGCAGCTTGAACTCCTTGCGCGGCCCATAGATCACGTCGTGCGCCACACGCTCGCCGAAGGTGGCCCGGTCACCCGCCATCAGGGCCGATGCGTCGCCGCAGTTCTCAATGACGGACGAAAACAGCTCTTCCTTGGATCCAAAGTAGCGCGAGATCAGCGCCGGATCGACGCCGACGTCACGCGCGATGTCGCGCATGCCGACCTGATCGTAACTCTCGGCCAGAAAGCGTGCGTTCGCGGCCTCCAGAATGGCGGCGCGAGTCGTGGCCGCATTTCGCGGCCTGCTGCAAATGTCGAAACCCAATGTGATGTCCTCACATGCCCCGACAGGGGTTATGGACATGTCATCGTCTGTTGACAAGTGTTTCGCACACGCACATTAGACAAGTCATCAGGCGTTGACCTGAGGCCGCCTCCTCCCCGATCCGTGCCTCGATCCCCGTCTCAAGCCAATCCTGCCAGGAGTCCGCGGATGCGCAGACTGAAGATCGTCGCTGTGTCCGCCATGCTGGCGGCCGCCCTATACGGCTGTGCCAAGACCGAGGCGGCGGGCCCGCCCCCACCCGCACCCGTCACCGTGGCCAATCCCCTGAGCGAGCGCATCGTCGACTGGGACGACTTCACCGGCCGGTTCGAGGCGACCCAGAGCGTGGACGTTCGTGCCCGCGTCGGCGGCTATGTCCAGGCGGTGCATTTCCGTGACGGCGACTTCGTGCGTCGCGGCCAGTTGCTATTCACCCTCGACCCCCGCCCGGCCCAGGCCCAGCTCGGCTCGGCCCAGGCCCAACTGGCTCAGGCCAACGCCCAGGTCGCGCTGGCCCGCACCAACCTGACCCGCTCCGAGGGACTTCTGACCTCGCAGGCCGTGTCCCAGGCCGAGGTCGACACCAATCGCGCGGCCCTGCGCACTGCCGAGGCCAATGTCGCCGCCGCCCAGGCCAATGTCCGCGCCCGCCAGCTGGACGTCGAGTTCACCCGCGTCACCGCACCGGTATCCGGCCGCGTCTCGGACCGCCGCATCGATCCGGGCAATCTGATCGGCGGAGGGTCGTCGGCCGGGGACGTCCTGACCACCATCGTCTCGTCCTCGCCGATCTATTTCGTCTTCGACGGCTCCGAAGCGACTCTTCTCAAGTATCAGCGCCAGACCCGCGGCGGTGCCTCGGCCCCCGTTCGCGTCCGCCTTCAGGACGAGAGCGAGTTCGTCCACGCCGGCACGCTGGACTTCACCGACAACGCCATCGATTCCTCCTCGGGCTCGATCCGCCTGCGGGCGGTGATCCAGAACGCCGACGGCTTCCTGAAGCCCGGGATGTTCGGACAGGTTCGCGTGGCAGGAGCCGGTGCCTATGACGCCCTGCTGGTGCCCGATGCGGCGATCAGCGCGGGTGCCGATCAGCGCACCGTTTCGGTCGTCGCCGCCGACGGCACGGTCACGCCCCGCCCGGTCGTGCTGGGCCCGCTGGTCGATGGACTGCGCGTCATCCGCTCGGGCATCACGGCCCAGGACCGGGTCATCATCAACGGCGGCTCGCGTGTTCAGATGCCGGGCCAGAAGGTGAAGGCCAACCCCGGTCGCATCACCCGTACCCCGACCGCAAACGCAGCGCCGGTGACCACCGCCCCCCCGGCCGCCACGGCGACCTCTGCCAGCGCCCTGTCGGGCTCCGTGGCGATCGGCGACTAAGACATGAACATCTCTCGCTTCTTCATCGACCGGCCGATCTTCGCGGCCGTGCTGTCGGTGTTCATCACCATCGTCGGCCTTGCCGCCTATCCGCTGCTGCCCCTGTCGCAGTATCCGGAGATCGCGCCGCCGACGGTCACCGTCAACGCCGTCTTCCCCGGAGCCTCGGCCGAGACCCTGGCCGAGACCGTCGCTGCACCCATCGAACAGGAGATCAACGGCGTCGAGGGGATGCTGTACGTCACCTCGTCCTCGACCTCAGACGGAGCGGTGGCGATCACCGTGACCTTCCAGCCCGGCACCGATCTGGATACGGCCCAGGTGCTGGTCCAGAACCGCGTCGCCCTGGCCGAACCTCGCCTGCCCGATCAGGTCCGTCAGGGCGGCGTCGTCGTCGCCAAGGCGTCCCAGGGCTTCCTGCTGATCGCCTCGGTGACCTCGCCGGACAAGAGTCTGGGCAACGACTTCCTGGGCAACTACGCCAACTCCACCGTCCGCGATCGACTGCTCCGCATCGACGGCGTCGGCGGGGTCACCGTCTTCGGCGGCGGCAACTATTCGATGCGGGTCTGGATCGACCCGGCCAAGGCCGCGGCCCGCAACCTGTCGGCGACCGAGATCGTCGCCGCCCTGCGCGCCCAGAACGTCCAGGCCGCCGCCGGTTCGATCGGCCAGCCGCCCTTCGCCACCAACGCCTCCGCCTTCCAGGAACCCATCCAGGTCCAGGGCCGGCTGAACACGCCGGAGGAATTCGGCCGCGTCGTCATCAAGACCAACGCCGACGGCGCCGTCACCCGCCTGTCCGACATCGGCCGCGTCGAGCTGGGGGCCCAGGACTACGGCATTCGCGGCTTCTTCGACGGCGAGCGCGGTGTGGGCGTCGCCATCGTCCAGCAGCCGGGCGCTAACGCGCTGGGCACCGCTGAACGGGTCGAGGCCGAGCTTGAGGCCATCCGCAAGGACCTGCCGCCGGGAGCCGCCGTCAAGGTCGCCTACAACCCGACGGAATTCGTCGCCGCCTCGGTCGAGTCGGTCCAGCACACCCTGGTCGAGGCCATCATCCTGGTCGTCATCGTGGTCATGGTCTTCTTGCAGACCTGGCGCGCCGCCATCATCCCGATCGTCGCCATCCCCGTCGCCCTGGTCGCCACATTCGCGGTCCAGCTGGCGCTCGGCTATTCGCTGAACTCCCTGTCGCTGCTGGCCCTGATCCTGGCCGTCGGCATCGTGGTCGATGACGCCATCGTGGTGGTCGAGAACGTCGAGCGTCTGATCGGCGACGGCCTGTCGCCCCGCGACGCCGCCTACAAATCGATGGAGGAGGTTTCCGGTGCCCTGATCGCCATCGGCCTGGTGCTGGTCTCGGTCTTCATCCCGACCATGTTCGTGCCGGGTATTCCGGGCATCTTCTATCGACAGTTCGCCGTGACGATCGCAGCGGCCTCGGTGGTCTCGCTGTTCGTGTCACTGACCCTGTCACCCGCCATGGCAGCCCTGCTGCTCAAGCCGCACAAGAAGGACGATCATGGCCGCAAGCCCGGTCTGTGGGGCTCGGTCGTCTGGTACGTCGGCATGGGCGGTCGCAAGTTCAACGAGGGCTTCGACTGGCTCTCCAACCAGTATGGTCGTCTCACGGCCCGCCTGATCCGCATGGTCGCCATCGTGCTGGTCGTCTACGTCGGCCTCCTGGCCCTGACGGCCTGGCGACTGGTCGATACGCCCTCGGGCTTCATTCCCGAGCAGGATCAGGGCTTCCTGATCGGCGTGGTGCAACTGCCGGCGGGCGCTTCGCTGGACCGCACCGAGGCCGTCATGCTGCGCGCCAAGGACATCATGCAGTCCACCGAGGGCGTGGAAGGCACGGTCGCCTTCGCCGGTCTCGACGGATCGAGCTTCTCGTTCGGCTCCAACGCCGCGACCATCTTCGTCCGCCTCGACCCGTCGGAGGACCGCACGTCCAAGGAGACCAAGGCCGCGGCCCTGGCCGGCGCCATCACCCAGGCGACCGGCGGCATCGAGGAGGCCAACATCTTCGTCATCGCTCCGCCCTCAGTCCAGGGTCTGGGCACCGGCAACGGCTTCAAGATGATGGTCCAGGATCGTTCCGGCGCAGGCTATCGCGCACTGGAAGGCGCCACCTTCGCCATGATGGGCGGAGCGGCCCAGAACGCGGATCTCCAGCAGGTCTTCTCGACCTACAACACCGCCTCGCCGCGCATCGCCGCCGACGTCGATCGTGACAAGGCCCTGATGCTGGGCGTCCAGCCGTCCGAGGTCTTCTCGACCCTGGGCATCTATCTGGGCTCGTCCTACATCAACGACTTCAACATGGCGGGGCGCACCTATCGCGTCACCGCCCAGGCTGAGCCGGCCTATCGCGACGACCTGGCCGACATCGCCAATCTGAAGGTCAAGTCGACCACGGGGGCCATGGTGCCTCTGGCCTCGATCGCCAACCTGCGCCAGGATTCCGGTCCGTCGCGGATCGTGCGCTTCAACCTGTTCCCGGCCGCCGAGCTTCAGGGCCAGGGCGCGCCCGGAATCTCGTCCGGCACGGCCATCGGCATGATGGAGCAACTCGCCGCCTCGACCCTGCCGCCCGGGTTCTCGTACGAATGGACCGAACTGGCCTTCCAGGAAAAACAGGCTTCCGGTGGCGCGACGCTCATCTTTGCCATGAGCGTGCTGCTGGTCTTCCTGGTGCTGGCGGCTCAGTACGAGGCCTTCACCCTGCCTCTGGCGGTCATCCTGATCGTGCCGATGTGCGTGCTGGCCGCCATGCTGGGGGTCAACGCCCTGGGGCTGGACAACAACATCCTGGTCCAGGTCGGGCTGGTGGTACTGGTGGCGCTCGCGGCCAAGAACGCCATCCTCATCATCGAGTTCGCCAAACAGGGCGAGGAGGACGACGGTCTCAGTCGCTGGGACGCCGCCGTCGCGGCCGCCCGGACCCGTCTGCGGCCCATCCTGATGACCTCGTTCGCCTTCATCCTCGGCGTCCTGCCGCTGGTGCTGGCCGAGGGCCCCGGCGCGGAGATGCGTCAGGCGCTCGGGGCCGCCGTGTTCTTCGGGATGCTGGGTGTCACCGTCTTCGGCCTGCTGTTCACGCCGGTCTTCTATGTGATGTGCCGTGGCCTGGCCGCCCGCATCCCGCATGAGCCCAGGAAGACCCCGCCCACGCCCACCACGGGGTTCCACGACGAACACCCTGACGCACCGCTGCCGGCTACCGGTCCGCGCACGGGAGACCTGTAAGATGACCCGACTTCCTTCCTTCAAGGCCCTCCTGTCCGTGGGCGTCGCCGGCCTGACCCTGGCGGCGTGCGCGGTCGGGCCGAAGGCGCCTGACGCCGTGATCCCCCCTGCCGCGTCGGGCGCCTTCATCAGTGCCCCGGGGTCGATCGCCGTCACCGCCGCCGAGGCGCGCGACGACTGGTGGCGGCTCTATGCCGATCCCGTGCTCGACGGCCTGATCGCCCAGGCCTTTGCCGAGAACAACCAGCTTGAGGCTGCCGAGGCCAATCTGCGCGCCGTCCGCGCCAGCCTGTCCGAGGCCCGCGCCGGTCGCCTGCCGACCACCGGCCTGAGCGGTTCGGCCAGTCGGAGCCAGGGCTCCGCCGCGACCAGCCTGACCGGTGCCCAGCCACCAGAGACCGATAGTTATTCGGTGGGTCTGGACGCCTCCTACGAGATCGACCTGTTCGGCCGCGTGGGATCCTCGATCCGGGCCGCCCGCGCCGACGCGGATGCACAAGCCGCCGCCCTGGACGTCATCCGCGTCTCGGTCGCCGCCGAGACCGCCCGGGCCTATGCCGATGCCTGTTCCGCCAATGCCCAGATCGCGGTGGCCGAACGCACCCTGGCCCTGCAACAGAACACCGCCGACCTGACCCAGCGCCTGCTCGAAGGCGGGGCCGGAACCGGCCTGGACACCGCCCGCGCCCAGGCCGCCCTGGCCCAGACACGTGCCACCCTGCCCTCACTGCGCGCCGGCCGCGACGGCGCAGTGTACCGCCTCGCCACCCTGACCGGCCGCACTCCGGTCGAGGCGTCCGAGGCCGCGCGCAACTGCACCCGTCCGCCCCAGCTGACGCAACCCATCCCGACCGGTGACGGTGCGGCCCTGCTGGCCCGACGGCCCGACGTACGTCAGGCGGAACGCGCGCTCGCCGCCGCCGCCGCGCGGGTCAATGTCGCGACGGCGTCGCTCTATCCGACCATCAGCCTGGGCGGGTCCTTCGGCTCGACCGCGCTGGACGCCGGTGACCTCGGCAAGGACGAGAACTACCGCTTCAGCTTCGGCCCGCTGATCTCCTGGTCCTTCCCCAACATCGCCGTCGCCCGCGCGCGGATCGCCCAGTCCAGCGCCCTGACCGAGGCGGCGCTCGCCACCTTCGACCAGACGGTGCTGTCCGCGCTGCAGGAGACCGAGACGGCCCTGACCAACTACGCCAACGAACTGGACCGCCGCGCGGCCCTGACCGAGGCGCGCGATCAGGCGGCCACGGCGGCGCGACTGTCACGCCTGCGCTTCGACGCGGGTGCCGACAATTTCCTGACGGTGCTGGATTCGGAACGCACACTGGCAGGTGCGGACGCGGCGCTCGCCCAGTCCGATGCTCTGGTCACCACCTACCAGATCGCCGTGTTCAAGGCCCTGGCGGGGGGTTGGGAGGCGTAAAGCCAACGGGGTCTTTCCCTCCCCCGCGGGGGAGGGCAGATCGCGAAGCGATCGGGTGGGGGCGGCAGGGCAAAACGGCGCGGAACTCGCCCTGCCCTTCCCACCCGGTCTTCGCTTCGCTCCGACCACCCTCCTCCGAGGGGGAGGGAGAACGCAAAAACGGCCGGTCTCGCGAGAGACCGGCCGCTTCTGTTTCTGTCCTGCCTCGATCCTACTGAACAGGCACGCCGTTGGCGTCCACCACCTGAACCTGACCCAGGCCCAGGGCCTCGATCTTGGGCTTCATCGTGGCCACGTCGCCGACGATGACCCAGGTGGTGGGGCCGGAACCGACCACCGACCGGGCCGCAGCCGAAGCCGAGGCCGCCGTGGTGGCGTTCACGCCTGCGGCATAGCTGTCGAAATAGGTCTCGGGCCGGCCGTAGACGACCATGGTGGTCAGGTCGTTCATGACCGCGCCGTTGGTTTCCCAATCGCCGGCCATGCCCTGGATCAGGTTGGCCTTGGTCGAGCTCAGCTCGGCCTCGGTCATGGGCCGGTCGCCGACGATCTCGGTCAGCTCGCGCCGGACCTCGGCCGCGCTCTCGGCGGTCTTGTCGGACTGGACCTCGGCAGTGGCCGAGAACAGGCGCGGACCGTTGCCGGCGCGGACGCCCGAGCGGGCCCCGTAGGACCAGCCCTTGTTCTCGCGCAGGTTCATGTTGATCCGGCTGGTGAAGGTGCCGCCCAGCGCGGTGTTCAACGTGTCCAGCTGAGGCTCGGTGGCGGCGTCGAACGGTGCGGTCAGGCGACCGGCCATGATCGTCGCCTGGGGACCGGGCCGATTGATCAGCAGGACCTGCGGCGTCGCAGGTGCCGCCGCCACCTGGACTTCAGGCTTGGCCGGAACCGGCGTGGCCGGAGCCTTCCAGCCCGCCAGGGCGCGTTCGAGCTGCGGCTGCAGCTCGGCCATCTCGATATCGCCCACGACCACCAGGGTGGCGTTGTCGGGACGGAACCAGGTGGCGTGATAGGCCTCGGCGTCGGCCGGGGTCAGGGTCGCGACCGAGGCCTCGGTGCCGTTCGTCGGACGGCCGTACGGGTTGTTCGGACCATAGACGTTGGCGGCCAGGACCCGGTTGGCGATCGCGCCGGGCGTGCGGTTGGCCTGTTGGATGCCGGCGACCTGCTGGGCCTGGGCCCGGACGAAGTCGGCCTGGCGGAAGGCCGGGTTCTCGATCACGTCGGCGAACAGATCCAGCGACGGAGCCAGACGAGGCTCCAGCGCCGTCATGCTGACGGTCGTATAGTCGGTCGCCGATCCGGCACCCAGGGTGGCCCCCAGCAGTTGCAGCCGGTCCGAGATCTCCAGCGCGTCCAGGTCATCGGTGCCGTTGGTCATGACGGCCGGTGCCAAGGCGGCGATGCCCGCCTTGTCGGCCCCATCGGTCGCCGAGCCGGCGTTGACGATCAGGTTCATGGCCACGGTCGGCACGCCGGAGCGCGACGCCAGCACGACCTTCAGCCCGTTCGACAGGGTCGCCCGTTCGACATCGGGGAAGTCGGCGGCCGGAGCCACACCCGCGTCGGGCACCCCGCCCGAGCGATCGACGCCGGTCGCCGCCGCCGCATAGTCGGGGAAGGGCAGGACCTCCAGCGAATAGCTGCCGTCGGTCAGCCAGGCCCGACCCACGCCCGTGATGTCGGCCGGACGGGCCGCCAGGATACGGTCGTAGCTGGTTTTCCAGGCACCCGGATCGCCGTGATAGACTTGGCTCTCGGCCAGGATGTCGGACTTGCCGCCGAAGCCGCCGATCCGTTCGGTGCCGCGCACGAAGCCAGCGCCCACCGAGGTCCGGGCGCGTTCCAGCTCGTCGGCCGTCGGACCGTCACGCATCAGCTTGGCCATCTCCTCGTCGACGATGGCCTCGATCCGCGCCAGGTCGATGCCCGGCTTGGCGGTGACCATGACCAGGAACTGGCTGCCGATTTCGCTCTCGCTGTTGAAGGCGCCGACGTTGACGGCGATCTGCTCGTCGAACACCAGCCGCTTGTAGAGGCGCGAAGACCGGCCCGAGGTCAGGACCTGGCCCAGCAGACCCAGATAGTCGGCCTCGGCCGTCCCGGCCGGCGGGGTGTTCCACACCTTGTACAGGCGGGGCTGACCGACGCGGTCGTACATGGTCTCGCGCTGAACGCCGGTCATGCGGGAGATCATCTGGTTCGGGCGGGTGACCGGAGGTCCGGGCGGGATGTCGCCAAAGTATTGCTCGACCTTGGCGCGCGCCTGTTCGGGGGTGATGTCGCCGGCCAGCACGATCGTGGCGTTCGCCGCCCCGTAGTAGTCCCGGAACCAGGCCTTGACCGTATCCAGATCGGCCGCGTTCAGGTCGTCCATCGAGCCGATGACGGTGTGGCCATAGGGGTGATCGGCCGGATAGGTGGCGTTGGTGATCGCATCCCACACCCGGCCATAGGGCTGGTTCTCGCCCCGGCGCTTCTCGTTCTGGACGACGCCGCGCTGTTCATCCAGCCGCTCCTGGGTGATCGCGCCTTGCAGGTGGCCCATCCGGTCGCTCTCCAGCCACAGGATGGAGTCCAGCGCCGAGGTCGGCACGTTCTGGAAATAGTTGGTGCGGTCGGAGTTGGTGGTGCCGTTCTGGTCGGTGGCGCCCAGCAGCTCGGTGGCCTTGAAGAAATCGTTGTTGAAGTTCTCCGACCCGTTGAACATCAGGTGCTCGAACAGGTGGGCAAAGCCGGAGCGGCCGTTCGGCTCGTTCTTGGAACCGACGTGGTACCAGATGTTCACCGCCACGATCGGCGCCTTGTGGTCCTCATGGACGATCACGGTCAGGCCGTTGGGCAGGACGAATTTCGTGAAGGGAATGTCGATCGGCGGCAGGGGGGCCAGTTGCTCGCCGCGCTGGGCGACGGCGGCGGGTTCGGCGACGGCCGGCGCAGCAGGCTCGGACGCCAAGGCCGAAGTGGCGAACAGGACGGAGGCCGCGACGCCTCCCAGCAGTGCAAGGCGCAGACCGGTCGAACGCATGAAATACCTCGGGGGATGATGTGGCGGCGCAGAGTCCGCACCGTTTGCGTAACGTCACAAACCGGCCCCGGAAAGGAACGTTTTCTGAACTTTTGGTCATGTTCGAGCCGCAGGGTCCTGACAGCCGATGGACGGCGTTCCGGCGGGCCGGGTTCACCTCGGTCACTTCATGCACAAATGCCGCACTCGGCGACAAGATCATGTTGAAAGCCGTCTCCAGACCCCGATATCGCGGAAATCATTTGCCGAACGGGTCGGTTTTGGCTTTATGCGGCGTATGCAGAACAAGGGACCATCAGGGCCGCAAGGCTTCGTCGTGCAACCACGCCGTCTTCCCAAGACGGAAGCGAGCCTGCGCGTGCAGGATTTCGGCGAGATCATCGTCAAACCGACTCCCGAGAATCTCGAGGTCCAGGCCGGGCGCTGCACCGACTGCGGCGTGCCCTTCTGCCAGAACGCCTGCCCGCTCCAGAACAACATCCCCGACTGGCTGGGCCTGTCGGCCGAAGACGAGCTGCGCGAGGCCTGGCGCGTCGCGTCCGCCACCTCGACCATGCCCGAAATCTGCGGCCGCATCTGTCCGCAGGATCGTCTGTGCGAGGGCTCCTGCACCCTGAACCAGTCCGGCTGGGAAGCCGTGACCATCGGCTCGGTCGAGGCCTTCATCGGCGACACCGCCTTCGACAACGGCTGGGTCGCGCCGATCCGCCCGCTGCATGAACGCGGCGAATCGGTCGCCATCGTCGGCGCCGGCCCCACCGGCATGGCCGCCGCCGACCGGCTGCGCGAGCAAGGCTATCAGGTCACCATCTACGACCGCCACGACCGCCCCGGCGGCCTGCTGACCTATGGCATCCCCGGCTTCAAGCTGGAGAAGCGGGTGGTCCAGCGCCGCACCGATCGCCTCGCCGACGGCGGCGTGACCTTCATCCAGAACTGCAATGTCGGCACCGACGTCACCCTCGACGACCTGCGCGGCAAGCATGACGCTGTCCTGCTGGCCATGGGCGTCTATCAGGCGCGGGCCCTGTCGGCCCCCGGCGTCGGTCCCGGCTCGACCATCCGCGCGCTGGATTACCTGACGCATCAGAACCGCCGCGATCTGGGCGACGCCGAAGGTGCCGACTGGTACTCCGCCAGGGGCAAGAAGGTCGTGGTCATCGGCGGCGGCGATACCGCCATGGACTGCGTCCGCACCGCCATCCGCCAAGGGGCGGCTTCGGTCGTCTGCCTGTACCGCCGCGACAAGGACAACATGCCCGGCTCGGCCCGCGAGGTTTCCAACGCCGAGGAAGAGGGCGTGGTGTTCGAATGGCTCGGCGCGCCCAAGGCCCTGATGAGCCGTGACGGCGCCACGACCTCGATCCGCGCCGCCCGCATGGCCCTGTCCGAGCCCGAACTGGGCAAGCGCCGCGAGATCATCGCCGTCCCCGGCGGCGACTTCGACCTGGAGGCCGACATGGTCATCGAGGCGCTCGGCTTCGAGCCAGAGGCCTTTGCAGACCACCACGCCGAACTGGCCCTGACCGAATGGGGCACGGTGGTCACACCGCAGCACCGCAACACCCAGGGCTATTCGACCAGCCTGCCGGGCGTCTTCGCGGCCGGCGACGCCGTGCGCGGTGCCTCTCTCGTCGTCTGGGCCGTGCGCGACGGCCAGGACGCGGCGGCGGAAATCGATCGCTATCTCCGCAGCCAGTCGCAAGAGGCGGCGGCATGACCCACGCCCGCACCCTCCACGCCCCCAGCCTTTCCTTCCGAAAACCCAAACCGGTAAATCGCCTCGCGCGACGGATTGGGGACCCGGCCCTTGCCGGGATGAACGGATTTGGAAGTGACTGAGATGACCTGGCTGAACCAATACGAAACCGACCGCCAACGCCTGATCGACGCCGGTGCCTATGAGCCCTCGTCGGAGAAGGACGCCTGTGGCGTGGGCATGGTCGCCGCCATCGACGGCAAGCCGCGCCGCGAAGTCGTCGTCCACGCCATCCAGTCGCTGAAGAACGTCGCCCACCGTGGCGCGGTCGATCCCGACGGCCTGTCCGGCGACGGCGCAGGGCTGATGGTGGAGGCTCCGCAAGCCTTCTTCGCCGAACAGGTCCGGGTGATCGGCCAGACCGTCCGTCCCGGCCCCATCGCCATCGGCCAGATCTTCCTGCCGCGCACCGACCTGGGGGCCCAGGACCGCGCCCGCGCCATCGTCGAGACCGAGGTGCTGCGCGCCGGATTCTACATCTATGGCTGGCGCCAGACGCCGATCGACCTGTCGGTCGTGGGCTCCAAGGCCGATGCCACCCGGCCCGAGATCGAGCAGATCATGCTGGCCGCCCCCGCCGACCTGGCCGACCCCGATCAGTCCGAGGCGCTCGAGCGTGAACTCTATCTGTGCCGGCGCCGGATCGAAAAGGCCGCGACCGCCGAGAGCATCCCCGGCTTCTACATCTGCTCCCTGTCGGCCCGGTCGCTGATCTACAAGGGGATGGTCCGCGCCGAACTGCTGGATCAGCTCTATCCCGACCTGCTGGATCCGACGTTCGAGGCCGCCTACGCGATCTTCCACCAGCGGTATTCGACCAACACCTTCCCCGAATGGCGGCTGGCCCAGCCGTTCCGGATGCTGGCCCACAACGGCGAGATCAACACGCTGAAGGGCAACCTGAACTGGATGCGGTCGCACGAGATCCGCATGACGGCCCAGGCGTTCGGAGAGCATGACGGCGACGTCAAGCCGGTGGTCCAGGCGGGCGGCTCAGATTCCGCCGCCCTCGACAATGTGTTCGAGGTTCTGGTCCGGGCGGGTCGTCCCGCCCCGATGGCCAAGGCTCTATTGATTCCCGAGGCCTGGGCCCGCGACGAAGGCATGATGAAGGGCGAGCACCGCGCCCTCTATGCCTATTGCAACGCGGTGATGGAGCCGTGGGACGGCCCCGCCGCCATCTGCGCCACCGACGGCCGCTATGTCGTCTGCGGCAAGGATCGCAACGGCCTGCGTCCCCTGCGCGCCATGGTCACCCACGACGGCCTGCTGCTGGCCGGCTCCGAAGCCGGTCTCGCCGGCCTGCCCGAGAGCCGGATCGCCTATCGCCTGCCGATCGGTCCCGGCCGGATGATCGTCGCCGATCTGCAGAAGGGCGTGATCCTGAACGAGGCCGAGGCGATCGACGCCCTGGCCGCCGCCCATCCGTACCAGGACTGGCTCGACAACATGGTCGATCTGGAACCCCTGATCGGCCCCGGGCCGGAGCCGCGCGCCGCCACCGGCGAGGCCCTGACCCGTCGCCAGATCGCCGCCGGATACAGCCGCGAAGACCTCGACATGTTGCTGGACCCGATGATCCGGGACGGCAAGGAGGCGGTCGGCTCGATGGGTGACGACACGCCACCTGCGGTGCTGTCGGACCTGCCGCGCCCGCTCGCCCACTATTTCCGCCAGAACTTCTCGCAGGTCACCAACCCGCCGATCGATCCCCTGCGCGAAGCCGGGGCGATGAGCCTGAAGACCCGGTTCAAGAACCTGGGTAACATCCTGGCCGAGGAAGAGGCCCAGACGAACGTCTTCGTCCTGGACAGCCCCATCCTGACCACCGGCATGTACGAGCGGATGCTGGGCGTCGTCGGCGCCGGTTCGACCGTGACGCTGGACTGTTCGTATCCGCTTCCTGCCGAGGGTGATCGCCCCGGTGCCGGCTTGCGCGCGGCCATCGACCGCATCCAGCTGGAGGCCGAGACTGCCGTCCGCAACGGTTCGGGCCTTGTCGTCCTGACCGACGAGCGCGCGTCCGAAGATCGCATCACCATCCCGATGATCATCGCCACCTCGGCGGTGCATCTGCGCCTGACGGACAAGGGCCTGCGCAGCTTCGTCTCGATCGTGGTGCGCTCGTCCGAGGCGCTGGAACCGCATGGCATCGCCGTCCTGGTCGGGGTCGGTGCCACGGCCATCAACCCCTGGCTGGCCCAGGAGATGTTCCAGGAACGTCTGGATCGCGGGGCCTATCCGGGCCTCAGCCTTCGCGACGCCTGTTTGAACTACAAGGCCGGTCTCGAGGCCGGTCTGATGAAGACCCTCGCCCGCAAGGGGATCAGCATCATCTCCGCCTATCGCGGCGGCTGCGAGTTCGAGGTGCTGGGCCTGTCCCGCGCCCTGACGGCCGAATTCTTCCCGGGCGCGCCCTCGCGCATCTCCGGCATCGGCCTGGCCGGTCTGGAGCAGCAGGCGATGCGTCGCCATGCGGCCGCCTGGACCGAGGCTACCCCCTCCCCCGCCATCGGCGGCTTCTTCCGCATCCGCGCGGGCCAGGAGAGCCACGCCCACGACGCGAAGACGATCCACCTGCTGCAGGACGCCTGCAACCGCGGCGACTACAAGCGGTTCAAGCAGTATTCCGAGGCCGTGCGGGCCCAACCCGACAACGCCCCGCGCGACCTGCTCGACTGGCGCGAGAACCTGTCACCGGTGCCCGTCTATGAGGTCGAGAGCGTCTCGGAAATCAGGAAGCGTTTCCTGACCCCGGGGATGTCGCTGGGTGCCCTGTCGCCAGAGGCCCATGGTGTGCTGAACGTCGCCATGAACCGTATCGGGGCCCGTTCGGTCTCGGGCGAGGGCGGCGAGGATCCGGACCGCTACGCCACCCGGGCGGACGGCGACAACATGAACTCGGCGGTCAAGCAGATCGCCTCGGGCCGGTTCGGCGTCACCGCGGAATATCTGAACCAGTGCCGCGAGATCGAGATCAAGATCGCGCAAGGGGCCAAGCCCGGCGAAGGCGGCCAGTTGCCTGGCTTCAAGGTCACCGAATTCATCGCCCGGATGCGGCACTCGACCGTCGGCACGACCCTGATCTCGCCACCGCCGCACCACGACATCTATTCGATCGAGGATCTGGCCCAGCTCATCTACGACCTGAAGTCGATCAACCCGGACGCCCGGGTGACGGTCAAGCTGGTCAGCGCATCCGGCATCGGGGCCATCGCGTCCGGCGTGGCCAAGGCCAAGGCCGACGCCATCCTGATCGCCGGCCACAACGGCGGTACCGGCGCCTCGCCCCAGTCGTCGATCAAGCACGCCGGCCTGCCGTGGGAAATCGGCCTGGCCGAGACCCATCAGGTGCTCAGCCTCAACAACCTGCGCAGCCACGTCGTGGTCCGCGCCGACGGCGGGATGCGCACCGGCCGCGACATCGTCATCGCCGCCATCCTGGGCGCCGAGGAGTTCAACATCGGCACAGCCAGCCTGATCGCCATGGGCTGTCTGATGGTGCGCCAGTGCCACTCCAACACCTGCCCCGTCGGCGTCTGTTCGCAGGACCCGCGCCTGCGCGAGAAGTTCACAGGCACGGCGGACAAGGTCGTCAACCTGTTCAGCTTCATCGCCGAGGAAGTTCGCGAATATCTGGCCATGCTGGGCGCGCGGACCCTGGACGAGATCGTCGGCCGCACCGACCTGCTGCGCCAGGTCCGGCGCGGCGGGTCGCACCTCGACGACCTCGACCTCAACCCCCTGCTGGTTCGTGTCGAGGCCCCCGAGAAGAAGGCCTGGGCCGCCAAGGGCCGCGCCGAGATCCCGGAAACCCTGGACGCCCGCGTCCTCGACGACGCCTGGGCCTTCCTCGACCGGGGCCAGACCTCGGAACTCAGCTACTCGATCTCGAACGTCATGCGCACCATCGGCGCGGGCGTCTCCTCGGCCATCGTGCGCCGCTGGGGCCCGACCGGCCCGACCGGGGTTCTGACGCTGAAGCTGTCAGGTTCGGCCGGCCAGTCCTTCGGCGCCTTCGCCGCCAAGGGGCTCAAGCTCGAACTGACCGGCGAGGCCAACGACTATGTCGGCAAGGGCCTGTCCGGCGCCGACATCGTCGTCAAGCCGATCGAATGGCGCGAGCACCAGCCCGCGATCGGCAACACCACCCTGTACGGCGCCACCTCCGGCCGACTGTTCGTGGCCGGTTCGGCGGGCGAGCGGTTCGCGGTGCGCAACTCCGGTGCCCAGGCGGTGGTCGAGGGTCTCGGTGCCCACGGCTGCGAATACATGACCGGCGGCTGTGTCGTGGTGCTGGGGCCCGTGGGATGGAACCTGGCGGCCGGGATGTCGGGCGGCGAACTGTTCGTTCTGGACGACGGCGGGGCCCGGACGAGCCTGGCGCTGAACGGCGACCTGGCCTCCTTTGCCCGGGTCACGCCCGAGGCCGCCGATCGCCTGCACGCCCTGATCCTGGCCCACGACAAGGCCACGGGCTCGCCGCTCGCGCGCCGGCTCCTGGTCAGCTGGTCCGACAGCGTCGCCCGTTTCGTCCGCATCGTCCCGACCCCGGTCGCCCAGGCCGAGGCCGCGGCGCAGGGGGGGCTTGCGGAAACCTTGGCCGTACCCGCATGATCCGGGTTCCACCCTTGTTTTCGCTCCCCCTGAAAGCACGACGATGAACCCACGCCTGCTCGCGCGCGCCGCCCCGCTGACCCTTGCCCTGACGGCGCTCGGAGGCGCGGCGTCGGCGCAGCCGGCGCTTCTGGCCCATCAGGCACCGCTGGTCATCGACAATGCGGCGACGGGCTGGATCCTGACCTCGACGGCGCTCGTCCTGCTGATGACCCTGCCCGGTCTGGCGCTGTTCTACGGCGGCATGGTGCGCAAGAAGAACATCATCGCCACCATCGCCCATTCGACCATCGCCCTGATCATCGTCACGGTGCTGTGGTTCGTCGCCGGATACAGCCTGTCCTTCGGCACGG
Source organism: Brevundimonas sp. (assembly GCF_044239655.1). Taxonomy (GTDB): domain Bacteria; phylum Pseudomonadota; class Alphaproteobacteria; order Caulobacterales; family Caulobacteraceae; genus Brevundimonas. The sequence goes on along the minus strand of NZ_JBIIAY010000008.1, from coordinate 14,176 downwards.
GGCCGGAGGCGACCAACCCCTTTATCGGCGGGGTCCAGGCCCTGTTCCTGGACGGGATCACCATCGACACGGCACACAGCCTGGCGCCCGGTCTGCCCGAGTTCCTGTGGGTCGCCTACCAGCTGACCTTCGCCATCATCACCCCGGCCCTGATCGCCGGGGCCTTCGCCGAACGGATGAAATTCTCGGCCAGTCTGCTCTTCTTCGGCCTGTGGCATCTGATCGTCTATGCGCCGATCTGCCATCAGGTCTGGGGCGGCGGCTATCTGGGCTCGCTCGGCGTGCTCGATTTCGCGGGCGGTGCCGTGGTCCACGTCAACGCGGGCGTCGCAGGCCTCGTCTGCGCCATCGTGCTCGGCCCCCGCTACGGCTTTGGGCGAGACAATATGGCCCCGGCCAACCTGGCCTTCACCGCCATCGGTACGGGCCTGCTGTTCGTCGGCTGGCTGGGCTTCAACGCCGGGTCCGCCTGGGCTGCCGACGGCATCGCCTCGGTCGCGGCCCTGAATACCATTCTGGCCCCGGCGGCCGCTGCGCTCGGCTGGATGGTCGTCGAGTGGATCCAGCACAAGCGCCCGACCCTGCTGGGCCTGTTGTCCGGCATCGTCGCCGGCCTCGTCGCCATCACCCCCGCCGCCGGACTGGTCGATCCCAAGGGGGCCTTCATCATCGGCCTCATCGGCGGACCGGTCTGCTATCTCGGGGCCACCTGGCTGAAGCACACGCTGAAATACGACGACAGCCTCGACGCCTGGGGTATTCACGGGGTCGGCGGCATCGTCGGGGCCCTGCTGACCGGGGTGTTCGCCAATGCCGCCATCAACGGCGTCGCCGACGGAGCCACGATCGTGAAACAGGCCATCGGCCTTGTCGCCGTCATCGCCTGGAGCGCCATCGGCACCTTCGTGGTCCTCATGATCTGCAAGTTCACGACCGGCCTGCGCGTCACCAAGGAGAGCGAGATCGAAGGCCTCGACTACTCCCAGCACGGCGAGACAATGCATTCCTGAGGCGCAACCTTACCGTTCTGTAACTTGCCGCCCGCCCTTCACGGTGACAAGTATGCTTGACTAGCGAAGGGGCTCGCCATGCTGTCGATCAAGAATCTCGTCCACGTCTACGGCAACGGTACGCGGGCGCTCGACGACGTCTCGCTGGAGATCCCGACCGGGATGTTCGGCCTGCTCGGTCCGAACGGCGCGGGCAAGTCGACCCTGATGCGGTCGATCGCGACGCTCCAGACCCCGACCTCGGGATCGATCGACTTCGACGGCATCGACGTGATCAAGGAGCCCGAAAAGCTGCGGCGCACCCTCGGCTATCTGCCCCAGGATTTCGGCGTCTATCCGCGCGTCTCGGCCTACGACATGCTGGATCACATGGCGGTGCTCAAGGGCATCGCCTCGGCCAAGGATCGCAAAGAGACGGTCGAGACCCTGCTCCAGCAGACCAATCTCTGGTCCGTGCGCAAGAAGGCCCTGGCCGGATTCTCGGGCGGGATGCGCCAGCGGTTCGGCATCGCCCAGGCCCTGATCGGCAATCCGAAACTGATCATCGTCGATGAACCCACCGCCGGCCTGGACCCCGAGGAGCGCAACCGCTTCCTCAACCTGCTCGCCGAGATCGCCGACAACGTCGTCATCATCCTGTCGACCCACATCGTCGAGGACGTCGCAGACCTGTGCCCCCGCATGGCGGTGCTGGCGGGCGGCAAGATCCAGCTTCAGGGTGCCCCGATCGACCTGCTGAAATCCATGGAGGGCCGCGTCTGGAAGAAGACCATCGACAAGGCCGATCTCGACGAGGCCAAGGCAAAATACGAGGTCATCTCCACCCGCCTGTTCGCCGGCCGCACCGTGATCCACGTCCTGTCCGACCGTCGTCCGGGCGAGGGCTTCGAGCCGGTCTCGGGCGGGCTGGAGGACGTCTATTTCTCGACCCTGAGCGCCTCGCGCAAAGTCGCGGCGTAAGACGATGTTCCTCCAGGTCGCCGCCTTCGAATTCCGCTACCAGCTGCGCCAGCCGGCCTTCTGGGTCATCGCCATCCTGTTCGCCCTGCTGGGCTTCGGCATCGTCGCTGCGCCCGGCAATGTGTCGCTCGGGTCGGGCGGCAATGTGCTCAAGAACTCGCCGTTCAGTCTGGCGATCATGAACCTGACGATGTCGACCTTCTTCATGCTGGCGACCACCGCCATCGTGGCCAATGTCGTGGTGCGCGACGTCCAGTCGGGCTTCGGCCCCATGATCCAGTCCAGCCGGCTGTCGAAATTCGACTATCTCTATGGCCGGTTTGCGGGGGCCTTCGCCGCCGTCGCCCTGTGCTTTCTCGCGCCCTCGATCGGCGTGCTGGCCGGAACCCTCGCACCCTGGGTCGACCGCGAGACCATCGGGGCCTTCAGGCCTTTTGACTACATCTACGCCTATCTGTTCCTGGGCCTGCCCGGCGTCTTTCTGACCTCGGCGCTGTTCTTCGCCCTGGCCACTGTAACGCGCTCGATGATGGCGACCTATGTCGGCGTCGTCGCGGTCTTCATCGTCTATCTGGCCGCGACCGGCGTGCTGGGCTCCAAGCCCGAATTCGAGACCGCCCTGGCCTGGGCCGAGCCCTTCGGTGCCGGCGCCTATTCCCTGGCCACCAAATACTGGACGGCGGCCGAGCGGAACGGCGTCAACGCCCCCCTCGTCGGTGTCCTGCTGTGGAACCGGGTGATCTTCACCGCCGTGGGGCTAGGCGTCCTCGCAGCCGCATGGGCGCTCTATCGCCCATCCGTGCGCGGGGCCAAGGCGTCGAAGATCGACAAGCTGCGCGTCATGGAGGCCAAGGCACCCGTCGTCTCGCCGACCTCCGGGCCCCTGCCCGCGCCGGTCTATGGCCTGAAGAGCGCCTGGGCCCAGCTGAGCTCGCGCACCGCCTTCGAAATGGCCCTGGTATTCAAGAGCCCGGCCTTCGCCGTCCTGATCGTTCTGGGCTTCGCGTTCGCCGTGACCACGCTTCTGTTCACCGGCGAGATCTACGGCGCGCCCACCCTGCTGGTCACCCGGATCGTGATCCAGGGGTTGCAAGGTGCGTTCGGCCTGATCGCGATCATCGTCTCGATCTACTACGCCGGGGAGCTCGTCTGGCGCGACCGCGAGCGCAAGGTCCACGAGATCGTGGACGCCTCGTCCACCCCCGACTGGACCTTCCTGCTGCCCAAGACCCTGGCGCTCGTGCTGGTTCTGGTCTCGATCCTGATCGCGGGGGTGATCGCCGGTGTCTCCGTCCAGCTGTTCAAGGGCTACACCGACCTCGAGCTCGGCAAATACCTGTTGTGGTACGTCCTGCCCGAGGCGCTCAGCTATGCGACCCTGGCGGTGCTGGCGATTTTCATCCAGTCCCTGTCGCCCAACAAGTTCGTCGGCTGGGCCATCATGGTGGTCTATCTGATCTCGACCATCGTGGCCCGCAGCCTGGGCTTCGACCATGTGCTGTACCGCTACGGCGCGGGTATCAGCGTCCCCCTGTCGGACATGAACGGCCTGGGCGATTTCCGCAGCTTCGCCAATGTCACCGACGCATACTGGACCGCCGGGGCCGTGATCCTGCTGGTCATCGCCTATGGCCTGTGGCGACGCGGGGTCGAGACCCGGCTCATGCCCCGCCTGAAGCGTTTCCCTGCCCGGCTGAAGGGCCCCGCCGGTGTCGTCGGCGGCGTCGCACTGGCAGCCTTCATCGGGCTCGGTGCCTTCATCTTCGTCAACACCAATGTCTGGAACGAGTATCGCAGCCAGGACGCTCAGGAGAAGCAACAGGCCGACTACGAAAAGGCCCTGCTCCGGTTCGAGACGACGCCCCAGCCGTCGATCGTCGATGTCAAGCTGGCCCTCGACCTTCATCCCCGCGCCCCGCGGCTGGAGACGCGCGGGACCTATGTGATCGAGAACCGCACCGGCGCGCCGCTGTCGGAAATGCACATGCGCTGGAACGATGACCTGGAAATCAGGGCCATGACTGTCCAGGGCGCGCGCATGGTCCGCGAATGGCCCGAGTTCGCCTATCGCATCTACCGCTTCTCGACGCCGATGGCGCCGGGCGAGCGTCGCACCGTCGCGTTTGACACTGTGCTGGAACAGCGCGGCTTCAAGGTCAGCGGCAACACCACGCGTTTGGCCGACAACGGGACCTTCGTCTCCAACGCCGAGTTCGCGCCTCTGATCGGCATGGACCGGTCGCAGGGCCTGCTCCAGGACCGGGCCAAGCGCCGCAAATACGGCCTGCCCGCCGAACTGCGCCCCGCCAAGCTCGAAGACCTGTCGGCGACGGGTCGCAACTATATCGGTGCCGACTGGGTCACCGCCGACGTCACCGTCACCACCGACGCCGACCAGACCCCGCTGGCCCCGGGGTATCAGCGCTCCGACGTGACCCGCGACGGCCGCCGCACCGTCCGTTTCGTGACCGAGGCACCCGTGCTGTATTTCCTGTCGGTGCAATCCGCCCGCTACGAGATCGCGCGCCAGATGCACAACGGCGTCGAGATGGTCGTCTATCACGCCCCCGGCCACGACCGGAATGTGCCGCGGATGATGCAGGCGCTGCGCACCAGCCTGGATTATTTCCAGGCCAATTTCTCGCCGTATCAGTTCCGCCAGGCCCGGATCAGCGAGTTCCCCTACGGGTCCTTCGCCCAGTCGATGCCCAACACCTTTGCCTGGTCCGAGAACCTGGGCTTCATCACCGACCTCAGCGATCCGACCAAGATCGACTACGTCACCTACATCGGCGCGCACGAGTTCGCGCACCAATGGTGGGCGCACCAGATCGTCGGTGCCGACATGCAGGGCATGACCCTGCTCTCGGAAACCTTGGCCCAGTATTCGGCCATGATGGTGATGGAAAAGACCTATGGCCCCGACAAGATCCGCCGCTTCCTGAAGTTCGAACTGGACAACTACCTCCGTTCGCGCGGCACCGAGATCATCGAGGAACTGCCGCTCCAGCGGGTCGAGAACCAGCAGTATATCCACTACCGCAAGGGCGCGATGGTCATGTACTTGCTGCGTGACCAGATCGGCGAGGCGGCGGTCAACCGGGCCCTGCACAACCTGGTCACCCGCTACGCCTTCAAGGGCGCCCCCTATGCCCGCTCGACCGACCTGATCGCTGCGCTCCGGGCCGAGGCACCCGCCGACAAACAGGCCCTGATCACCGACCTGTTCGAGAAGATCACCCTGTATGACGTCAAGACCACCGCAACGGCGGTCCGTCAGCGCGCGGACGGCAAGTGGGAGACCACGATCACGGTCGATGCCCGCAAACTGTACGCCGACGGCAAGGGGGTGGAGACCCCGGCACCGCTGAACGAGACCTTCGACATCGGGGTGTTCTCGGCCGAGCCGGGCAAGGGGGCCTTCGACCGCACCAACGTCTTGGCCTTCGAGCGCCGTCCCCTGCGGTCGGGCGTCCAGACCTTCCGCCTGGTCACCGCCACCCGTCCGACCTGGGCCGGCGTCGATCCCTACAACAAATGGATCGACCGCAACTCCGACGACAATCTGAAGAAAGTGGGTTGATCACCCACCCCGTCCCTTTCAGAGCTGCCCCATCTGATTGTCGTGATGCACGGCCTGGGCCTTCAGCCAGGCCACGAAGGCCGTGGCGCTGGGCGAGGGCGGGCGGTCGCGCGGCAGGACGACGTGGTAGGCGAAACCCACCGCCTCGCTGCCGTCCGGGAAGGGCGCGACCAGACGGCCTGAGGCGAGGTCGGCCTGGGCCAGGGTGCGTTTGGCCAGGGCCACGCCGCGTCCCGCCGCCGCCGCCTCGATCAGCATCGACGACTGGTTGAACCGCGAGCCCTTCCTCGGATCCGAATGTTTGACCCGCCGCGCCTTCAGCCACATGGCCCAGTCGGGGCGCGAGGGATCGCCGTCGTTGGACATGTCGTGAAGCAAGGTATGGCCGGCCAGGTCGGCGGGAGTGCGGATCGGCTTGTCGCCGGCCATCAGCGACGGGGCGATCACCGGCAACACCGTCTCGGTCATCAGCCGCTCGACCACATGACCCGGATAGTCGCCGGGGCCGTAACGCACGGCCAGATCCGCCCCGCCCTCGCCCAGCACGGCGGGCTCCAGATCGGCCGAGATCCAGACCTCGATCTCCGGATGGGCCGCGTGGAAGTCGTCCATGCGCGGCATTAGCCATTTGGCGGCGAAGGACGGCGTGACGCTAATCGAGACCTGCTTCTTCTTGGGCGGTTCGCGCAGCAGGGACGAGGCGTCCATCAGCCGCTCGAACCCCTCGCGCAGCAGGGGGACCGCGCCCCGGCCGAGGTCGGTCAGTTGCAGACCCTTGGCTTCGCGCTTGAACAGGGGGCCGCCGACGATGTCCTCGAGCAAGCGAATCTGCTGGCTGACGGCGCCGGGAGTCACCGACAGTTCGTCGGCCGCCCGTGAAAAATTCAGGTTCCGCGCCGCGCTTTCGAAGGCGCGCAGGGCGTTCAGGGGGAGGAGCGGTCTGGCCATGGCGGTTAGAAATCCTATCAGGCCGACAAAGACAATCTGATTTGTGCGACGCACCCCGCAGGCGGAGTGTGATCGCACGACCCACGGCAGGCTAGCCCCTCCGATCGAGGCCGGCGGAGCTGTCATGAGAGTCTTTCTAGCATCCATTCCCATGGACGGCGCTCGCGTCGTCATCGTCGGCGACGGCGAGCCCGCGCTGGCCAAGCTGCGGCTGTTCCAGAAGACGCCCGCCGAACTGGTCTGGTTCGCGCCCGATGGAGCCCCGACCGGACCCGGTGCAGCGCAAGGCGGCACGGTGGCGATCGAACGCCTGCCGGTCGCCGCCGATCTGGCCGGGGCACGGCTGGTCTTCATCGCTGTCGAGGACACCGAGGTCGCGACCGATCTGGCCGCCCTGGCCCGCGCGGCTGGAGCCCAGGTCAATGTGGTCGACAGGCCTGCGCTCAGTGACTTCCACACCCCTGCCCTGATCGACCGCGACGAGGTGGTGATCGGCATCGCCACGGGCGGCTCGGCCCCCATCCTGGCGCGCGACATCCGCAGCCGGATCGAGGCGGTCCTGCCCGCCGGTCTGACCCAGGTGGCGAAGCTGGCGCGGGATCTGCGCGACACCGTGATCGCCAGCGTCCCCGATTTCATGGCCCGCCGCCGGTTCTGGGAGAAGGCCTTCCGGGGCCCGGCCGCCGACCTGGCCGCCGCCGGTCGCACCGCCGAGGCGCGGCGCGAGATGATGCGGCTTCTCAATGCTGCCAGCGAGATCACGACCGGACCGGATCAGGGCGTGGTCCACATCGTCGGGGCCGGACCCGGCGATCCCGAACTGCTGACGCTGAAGGCGCTGAGGGTGCTTCAGGACGCCGACGTCATCATCCACGACAGGCTGGTGCCGGACGCCATCCTGGACCGCGCCCGTCGCGACGCCCATCGCCTGTATGTCGGCAAGAGCCGCAGCCACCATTCGGTGCCACAGGACCAGATCGAGGCCCTGATGGTCGAAGAGGCGAGGAAGGGTCAGCGCGTCGTCCGGCTGAAGGGCGGCGATCCGTTCGTCTTCGGTCGCGGCGGCGAGGAGCTGGAGGCCATGCGCAAGGCGGGCATACCCGTCTTCGTCGTGCCGGGCATCACGGCGGCCATCGGCTGCGCCGCCTCGGCCGGCATTCCCCTGACCCACCGCGACATGGCCCAGTCGGTGACCTTCGTCACGGCCCAGGAAAAGCCCGGCGGGATCGCACCGGACTGGTCGCGGCTGGCCGGACCGAACCAGACCCTGGCCGTCTATATGGGTGTCGGTCGCGCGGCCGAGACCGCCGCCAATCTGATCGCAGCGGGTCGCGATCCGGCCACCCCCGTGGCGGTGGTCGAGAACGGCAGCCGCCCCGACGAACGGGTGATCACGGGCACTCTTGCCGATCTCGGTGGGCTGGTGGCGCGCGCGCACCTGACCGGCCCGGCCCTGCTCTATGTCGGCGAATGCGCGGCGTTCAGCGCGGCTCAGTTGGACGTTCGGGCGGAGCTGGTCGCATGAAGATCGTCACCGCCAACCGGCTGTCCGACGGCCGGGTCATCTATCTGGGTGAGGCCTCCGCCGTGGTCGAGGACCTGGCCTCGGCCGCCCTGTTCGAGGGCGATGCCGCCGATGCGGCCCTTATCGCCGCTGCGTCGCAACCTGCCACCTGGGTCAATCCCTATCTGGTCGAGGTCACGGGCCACACGCCGTCCGGGCGTGATCGGCTGAAGGAGACCATCCGCTCGGCCGGTCCGACCGTCGGCAACAGCCTGAACCACCGCGAGCCCGCCTGATGTACCGTTACGACGAGTTCGACCATGCCCTGGTCAAGGAACGGGTCGCCGAGTTCGCCGACCAGGTGGCGCGGCGCGCTTCGGGTGCCCTGACCGAGGACGAGTTCAAGCCGCTGCGGCTGATGAACGGGGTCTATCTGCAACTGCATGCCTATATGCTGCGGGTCGCGGTGCCGTACGGGGTCATGAACGGGGCCCAGATGCGGCGGCTGGCGCACATCGCCCGGACCTATGACAAGGGCTATGGTCACTTTACGACCCGGACCAACATTCAGTTCAACTGGCCGGCCCTGACCGACCTGCCGGCCATCCTGAGCGACTTGGCCGAGGTCGAGATGCACGCCATCCAGACCAGTGGCAACTGCATCAGGAACGTCACCACCGACGTCTTCGCGGGGGCCACGGCCGACGAGCTGGAGGATCCGCGTCCGTGGTGCGAGATCCTGAGGCAATGGTCGACGATCCATCCCGAGTTCAGCTTCCTGCCGCGCAAGTTCAAGATCGCGGTGATCGCATCCGAGACCGACCGCGCCGCCATCCGCACCCATGACGTCGGCTTGCAGATCGTGAAGGGCGAGGACGGGGGCACGGCCTTCCGCGTCTTCGTCGGCGGGGGTCAGGGGCGGCTGCCGCACATCGCCCAGGAGATCGCGACGGTCCCGGCCGAGGACCTGCTGGCCTATCTGACCGCCATCGTCCGGGCCTGGAATCTGGAAGGGCGGCGCGACAACATCCACAAGGCGCGGATCAAGATCCTGGTCGCGTCGCTGGGCATCGACGCCTTCCGCGAGAAGGTGGACGCGCATTTCGCGACGCTGAGACGCGAAGCCCTTGCGATCCCGCAGGACGAGGCGGATCGCATCAAGGCCTATTTCGCCCCGCCCGCGTTCGCCGACCTGCCCAGGGTCAGCGCCCCGTTCGACCGCGCCGTCCTGGCCGATCCCGACTTCGCGCGGTTCAGCAGGAACAACGTCCGGCCGCACAAGCAGGCGGGATACGCCAGCGTCATCATCTCGCTGAAGCCGTTGGACGGCGTGCCCGGCGACATCACCGACGCGCAGATGGAGGTCGTCGCCGACCTGGCGGAGCGATACGCGTTCGACGAGGTCCGGGCGGCCTATGAGCAGAACCTCGTCCTGCCCCACGTCCGGCTGGACGACACGCCCTCGCTGTGGCGCGAGCTGCTGGCAGCCGGGCTGGGCACGCCCAATGCCGACCTGGTGACCGACATCATCGCCTGCCCCGGCCTGGACTATTGCTCGCTCGCCAACGCCCGCTCGATCCCGGTCGCCCAGGCCCTGTCGAAACAGCTGGCCGACCTGGACTATCAGGAGCGGGTCGGGCCGGTGCGCATCAACATGAGCGGCTGCATCAATGCCTGTGGTCACCACCACGTCGGCCATATCGGCGTGCTGGGCGTCGATCGGAAGGGCGAGGAATACTACCAGATCACGGTCGGGGGTTCCCCCGACGAACAGGCGGCGCTGGGCGAGATCGTGGGCCGGTCCCTGCCGGCCGACGAGGTGCCCGGGGCCATCACCCGGGCCCTGGATCGCTATCTGGATATCCGCACCGACGGCGAGCGGTTCATCGACACCGTCCGCCGTACCGGGGCCGAACCGTTCCGCGAGGCCATCTATGCGCCGTTCTCGAACCCGGAGGTCGCCGATGTCGCCGCCTGAGCTGGAATTGCTTGACGGGATCCACAATGGCCCTCGACTGTCGGTGACAACGCCGCTGGACCAGGTCGAGGCGGCGGCGCGAGAGACCGATGTGCTGGTTCTGGAGTTCGAGGCGTTTCGTGACGGGCGGGGCTTTTCGCTGGGCGCGATCCTGCGCGAGCGGGGCTTCACGGGTCGGCTGATCGCCGCCGGCAAGATCCTGCCGGATCAGGCCCGACACCTGCGTCGTTCGGGCTTTGATGCGGTCGAGCTGAATCCCGGGGCGGACAGGGCGACCTGGGAGCGGATGGATCACGCCTTCGACGCCGCCTATCAGGCCGCGATCGATCCGGTCCCGACCATCTGGCAGCGCCGCGCCGCCGCCCGGAGCACGACGCCCCCTGCCCTGCCCCCAAAGCCTGACGGCGACCTGCATGCTCTGGCTGCGCGCCTGAACGAACAGGTCGCTGGACAGGATGCAGCGGCCATCCTGAAGGCTGCGCTGGACCCGGCCCTGGGGCTGAAGACCGCCGCCATTTCGTCATTCGGGGCCGAGGCGGCCGCCCTGCTGCATCTGATCTCGGACGAAAGGCCCGACCTGCCCGTCGTCTTTCTGGAAACCGGCCAGCATTTCTTCCAGACCCTGCAATACCGGTCGCAGCTGACCGCCAGCCTCGGTCTGACCGACGTGCGGCTGGTCACGCCGGATCCGCAGGAAAAGGCCGATCTCGACGCCCGCGACGACCTGTGGAAGACCGACGCCGATGCCTGCTGCGACCTGCGCAAGACCCGGCCCCTGGCCCGCGCCACGGTCGGTTTCACCGCCCTGGTGACCGGCAGGAAGCGTCATCAGGCCTCGACGCGGGCCGGGCTGAAGCCGTTCGAGGTTCTGGACGGGGTGTTGCGCGTCAATCCGCTGGCCGACTGGTCTGCAGACGACGTCGAGGATCATCTGGTCGCCCACGCCCTGCCCCGCCATCCTCTGGTCGAGCAGGGCTACCTGTCGATCGGTTGCCACACCTGCACCCGGCCGGTGCAGCAGGGCGAGGACGCACGCGCCGGTCGCTGGTCGGGGCTGGACAAGACGGAATGTGGTATCCACGTCGAACGCCGCGAACCGATCGCCGCCTGACCGACCCCTGCTTGAAGAGTACGCCCGTGACCACCGCATCCATCACCGACCTGATCGGCAACACCCCGCTGATCCGGCTGAACCGCCTGTCGGACCTGACCGGCTGCGAAATCCTGGGCAAGGCGGAGTTCATGAACCCCGGCGGCTCGATCAAGGATCGCGCCGCCCTGTCGATCGTCCAGTCGGCGCGGGCGTCGGGTGCGCTCAAGCCCGGCGGGACCATCGTCGAGGGGACGGCGGGCAATACCGGCATCGGCCTGGCCCTGGTCGGGGCGGCGCTCGGCCATCCGGTCGTGATCGTCATCCCGCGCACCCAGTCGGACGAGAAGAAGCAGGCGATCCGCTCGCTGGGGGCCCGGCTGGTCGAGGTCGACGCCGCGCCGTTTTCGAGCCCCAACCATTTCGTCCACTATTCGGGGCGGCTGGCGGGCGAGCTGAACGCGTCGGAACCCAACGGCGCGATCTGGTCCAATCAGTTCGACAACCTGGCCAATCGCGAGGCCCACTATGCCACGACCGGCCCCGAGATCTGGGCCCAGACCGACGGCAGGGTGGACGCCTTCGTCAGCGCGATCGGCTCGGGCGGGACCATCGTGGGCGTGTCGCAGTACCTGAAAGAACAGAACCCGGACATCCGGACCGCCATCGCCGACCCGGCGGGCGCGGCCATGTTCAACTGGTTTACGCAAGGGCTGATGACGTCGGAGGGATCTTCCATCACCGAGGGCATCGGGGTGGCGCGGATCACGGGCAATCTGGAAGGCTTCAAGCCCGACCATGCCTATCGGATCGAGGACGCCGAGTTCCTGCCCATCCTGTTCGACCTGGTCCAGTACGAGGGGCTGTCGCTGGGCGGATCGGCGGGGGTGAACCTGGCGGGGGCCGTGCGGCTGGCCCGCGATCTGGGGCCGGGCAAGACCATCGTGACCTGCCTGTGCGATCCAGGCTCTCGCTACGCGTCCAAGCTGTTCAACGCCGATTTCCTGCTCGGCAAGGGATTGCCCACGCCGCCCTGGACGCAAGGCGTGGCGGCGGTGGCGGCCGCCTGAGGGCTCGAAGTCCACGAGGCGGTTGCAGGTTCGTCCGCGTCCCCCATATTCAGGCCCGACGCCGATCTCGCCGCTTCAGGGGGATGGGCGTCACAGTCGCTTGACCCAAGGACTCGCCACCGTGACCACACGAACCATCCTGTTCGACAGCCCCTTTCTGCTCGGCTTCGACCAGACGAGGGCCCTGATCGACCGCGCCGCCAAGGCCGCGAACGAGTCATATCCGCCCTATAACGTCGAACAACGCGGCGAGAGCGAGGTGCGGATCACTCTGGCCGTCGCCGGCTTCACGCCCGATGACCTGACTGTGACGCTCGAAGGTCGCCAGCTGACCATCGCCGGCAAGCGCGAGCCGGTCGGCGAGGCGGACCAGGCGTTCCTGCATCGCGGCATCGCGGCACGCGGTTTCGTCCGCAGCTTCGTCCTGGCCGACGGGCTGGAGGTCGAGGGAGCCGCGCTGGAGCACGGTCTGCTGCACGTCGACATGAAGCGGCCCGACCATGTGGCGGCCGTGCGTCGCATTCCCATTCGCTCGGCCTGATCGCGACCGATCAGAGCCTTGATGCGAACCGTCCGGGGAACCGGGCGTTACCCCATCCAGAAGGAGGCGTTTCGATGCTGTCGACGCGTATGACCAAGGAAGATTTCGCCGGCCTCGGTGCCCCGGACCTCGTCTATGTGCGCGAGATCACGGCCGCCGACGTGCTCAGCGACACCCCGTTGAAGGATCTGGGCGGCTTCGACATCGATCCGGACCAGACCCTGTACGCCGTGCATGGCGCGAACGGCGAGCGGCTGGCCGTGATGATGGATCGCGAGACCGCCTTCGCCGCCGCCGTGGCCCACGAGCTGGCCCCCGTTTCGGTGCATTGATGCTGGGCTGACGGCCAGTCAGCCTTTGAGCCAGACTTAAGCTGCGGTCGCCGCCTCGTTACGCACGAAAAGGGCGTGGACCGCATCGACGGTGCGGGCGTGACGCAGCTTCTCGCGCAGTTCCGGCGAACGCAGGGCGCGCGACACCGCCGCCAGAGCCCTGAGGTGTTCGGCACCGTCGCGGGGCGGGGCGAAAAGCGCGAACAGCAGGTCCACGGGCCGGTCATCCACCGAGCCGAAGGCCACCGGCGCGTCCAGACGCACGAAGACCGCGCAGATTCGGCTCAGGCCCTCGATCCGGGCGTGTGGAATGGCGACGCCGGATCCCAGGCCGGTGGAGCCCAGGGCCTCGCGCTCCAGCAGGGCGTCCAGCACCCGGTCGGCGTCGAGGTTCAACGACTGCGCCGCCGCCTCGGCGACGACGTGCAGTGCCTGGCGCTTTGACGAAGCGCCGCTGCGCAGGACGATACCGTCCGGCGCGAGCAGGTCATCGATGTCCATGCTATCCCCGACTCAAATCCACTGACAGCCCACGATCGGCGGGCGGGCGCCGTTTAGACGCTCCGCCCGCCTTCGCATAGCCCTACGCCCTAAACGCTTGCGGAAGCGTGTCCGTTGCTCTTGGCGGCACCGTTGGACTTGATGGTCCGTTCCGGGTCGATCCAGCCGACGTTTCCGTCAGGCCGACGATAGACCACCGACAGGCCGCCGTGCGCCGCATTCCTGAAGAGCACGACCGGATAGCCGGTCATGTCTAGCTCGGCGACGGCACGACCAACGGTGATGGTGCGGATCTCGCTCTGGGTTTCGGCGATCACCATGCCGACGGGCGGCGGGCCGTCCTGGGTTCCCGCATCGCCGAAGACCTCGTCCTCGACCTCATCGGGGTTACGGAACACGATCGAATGGGCGACCTCGGCCGCAGCCATTTCGGTCTTTTCGGGGGAGAGGCCCTTGGGCCCGGCGTGGTGGTCCTTGAGCCGTCGCTTGTAGCGACGCACCCGCTTCTCGAGCTTGTCGAGACTTTCCGTGAAGGCGGAATGGGCGTCACCGCCCATGCCCGTCGTCACGAGGGTCTGCCCCGACGCCAGACGGACCCAACAGTCCACCTTGAAGCCGAAACCGTCCTTGGACACCACGACCTCGGCGTTTTCACCGCC